>JASHRE010000381.1 GCA_030037515.1 Candidatus Sulfotelmatobacter sp. | reverse complement strand
CGTCATCGATCCAAAAATAGCCTTTGGCGTCATTGCCCTGATCCCAGTTCACATCGCGATGGATGATGCTGCCGCCGAACTTGAAGGTGTGTTTGCCCTTCGTCCAGGTGACGGCATCAGCGAACTGCTGCGTCGGCTCGACAATCAAATATGGGCCGCCATCGCCCACATAGCTGAGGTTCCCGTACCATCCACCGATGATGGGCATGCCACCCAGCAAGGGAGAAGTGTTGGCATTCGCAATGCCGAGACTCGCAGCCAAGGGAACGTTGGCGTCCGGCTGCTGATATCCAGAAAGATCGCGAATGTAGCCGTAGTGGAATTCGTTGATCACCGTGCTGCTGAAAATATGCGTGTAGCCGACCGCAACCTGCCGCGGATGCGACGGATTGGTGCCATTACCGGAGGGCAGGAAGTGGGTGGCATCTTGTAGATAAGGAATGTTGTTCAGAAAATCCGTTCCCAAGCTGTAGCGGGCAAATAAGCTGTCTTTTGACCCCAGAACATAATCCAGCCGGGCGTCATAGTCGTCCAAGTTCTCTACGTTGTAGACCGCCCGCTGAAAGTTCGGCGAGTTTGTGGCGATGTCCGCGCCGGAGATGTTCGGATTTGGAAATGCGTTCAGGTAATTCAAGCCCGCTTGGATCTGGTCGCCTGACGGAACGATATTCAGTGCGGTGTTTCCGGCTTGCGAGCTGTTGACCCCGCCGACCCAGCCGAAGGGCAAACAAGTTTGCGGGTTGTAGACATAGCCGAAGCCGGCGGCAAATTGCGGCAATAACGTCGCCGATCCCGATGTGGTTGTATACAGGTTCGGACAGATCGCCTGAACCGGAACGCTTGTCGCTGTTCCCGTTCCGCCTGGGCTGAGCAGTTCGGTGAAATTCCCTTGCCGCATCAGAGCGGTCGGTACGCGAGTTGTCGTGATTCCTGCTGGAAGATTCTGCCGCCATCCCTGGTAATCAACGAAGGCGAACAGCTTGTTCTTCCAAATCGGTCCGCCCAATGCCGCACCAAACTGATTGCGCGACAACTCCGGAGCAGCCACGCAGTTTGACTCGCCAAGAGAAGTGCATTGGGGGTTGGAAGTGTACTGAAAGACATCGGCCGCACCGATTTTCGAACGGTTGAACCAATAGAAAGCGCCGTGCAGCTGGTTGCTTCCAGACTTCGTCTCCACCTGGACCACCCCGCCACCGGAGCGGCCAAACTCAGCTGGTGGAGTGCTGGTTGTCGTCTTGAATTCGGCGATGTCTTCGATGGCCGGGAAAATCACGATCGTATTCACCAGCGACTCGTTGTTGTCAACGCCATCCATTATGAAATTGTTGGATTGGGGTGGCAGACCATCCACCGCGAGTGCCGCAGCACCGGAGTCGGCGTTGCGCCAGGTCTCAGCGTTGTTGTTGGGGGCGCTGGCGTTGTCGGAGTACTGGCCACGGCTAACGCCGGGGGTCAACAGGGCCAGAGTGGTGAAGTTGCGGCCATTGAGCGGAAGGTCGACGACTTGGCGGCCCTGGATCACCGAGCCCGCGCTGGAGGTGGCCGTGTCGACGATCGGCACTTCACCGGAAACCTCCACCGTCGTCGAAGTCGATCCCGTCTCCAGTTTCAAGCTGACTTCCAAGACTTGAGAGACTTCAAGAGAAAAATCGGCGAAGGCTGTCTTGAAGCCCTCTTGCTTCACTTCAAGCTGATATTTACCGATGGGAAGTGCATTCAAAACGTACTGGCCCGCCACATCTGTCTGAGCGTTTTCGGTCCGTCCTGTGGCGGCTTGCTTGATGGTGACGGTGGCTCCGGAAATCACGGCACCGGTTGCATCGGTGATGGTGCCGATCACGCGCGCGGTGTCGCTTTGCGCCAGCAGCATCGCGTTCATTCCCAAAACCAGAATCACCGCCAGCATCAGCTTACTCTTCATAAGTCCTCCGATCTCGGTCGTCCGGCTGGATCCAGCCTTTTGTTTAGGTCCAGTCATTTTTTTCTGATAAAAGCACGGGCTCGAGGCAGGAGAACCATGTGCGGAAGCACGGAGCAGTTCTATTTCTGGGACGCACGGGGTCCCTGCTCGTTCTGTCAGGTTGCAGGTTTTATTGCAAATGGGCTCGCGATGCCAGTTTCAGTAGGTTTTATACCGTTACAGTAGTAAAATTGCGCTGTTTGATCACGATAGCTTTTGTTGTTACTTTACCGTTACATGGCTGTGACACGCACACTCCCAACCGCTTCGTCGGCATTCTCCCAACAAATAGATCGGATTATCAAAAGTCATAGCCTGCGCGGCTCTGAGGCTCTTTGCAAGCTGCTCTGCTATCTCGCGAAGCAGTCGCTAGAAAATCCGGAAGCTCCGCTGAAAGAGTATCAAATCGCGACCGAAGTGTTTGGGCGCAACGATTTTGATCCGCAATCCGACTCTAGCATTCGCGTGCAGGCCGGACGCTTGCGCGTGAAACTGGCCGAATACTATGCCACCGAGGGTGCGAACGATTCCATCGTGGTCAAGGTCCCTAAAGGCAGTTACCATCTTCTATTCGAGACTCGTCCAATCGCCTCGAATCAACAGCCGCTACCCTCGCGTGAAGAGCCGCTGCCAGCTGCCGCGGAAGCCGGCGTGCCCGCGCGATGGCGGGTCGCCGGCACCGCACTGACACTGAGTCTTGTCATTTCGCTGGTGGCTTTGGTGGTGGTCCTTTGGGGACATAAGCGCGCCGATGCGTCGATCGCCAGCATTCACGACGTTCAGCCCCCGACCGGGCCGCTCGCCGACTTTTGGCGGCCTTTCACCCAGGCGACCGAACAACCCTGGGTCATCTACAGCAATGCTGCGTTCGTGGGGCGTCCGGAAACGGGAATGCGTTATTACAACGCGCGCCAGGATGGCAAGGCAACCTTGTACGACCACTACACCGGCGTCGGCGAAGTTCTCGCGATCCACTCCCTCGATGAGGTCTTTTCCGGCCTGGGACGCCATCTTCGGGTGAAGCGTGGCAGCCTGTTTACGCTCGACGATGCCCGCAACACCAACCTGATTTTCATCGGATCGCCTTCGGAAAATCTTTCGCTTCTTGATATCCCAGGCACCGAGGAGTTTGTTTTCCAACGCGCGGCGAGCGGTGCGCGCAAAGGCGATCTGGAAATTGCCAACAAGCATCCAAAATCCGGGGAAGAGGAGAGCTATCTGGCAAGTCCCTCGAATGCTCCGTTAGTCGAAGATTATGCCGTGATCGGATTCGTCCCCGGAGTCACTCCTGACCGCTTCGTCATGATTCTGGCGGGTACAACCACATTCGGGACAGAAGCCGCCGTCGAGTTTGCGTCACAACCGGAATCGGTTCAGAAAATCCTCGCACAAATTCCCGCATCCTCCAGCCGGATGAAGCCGTTCGAAGCGCTGGTGCACGTGAAGATCGCCAGAGGCGTTCCTATTGAGAGCGAGTTGGTTGGACTGCGCCTGCGATGATTCCTGACGCGCTTGGTGGGCAAAAGGGGACGATTGCGTCCGGGTTCGCATGTTTTGTGTAGGGGGCGGGTTCGGGTTTGGGGGCGGAAGCATTCCCCGGCCGAGCCAAGCGAGCCGTGCCAACGTCCGAGCCTCACCGCCCGCGGTGTTCTACGCTTTCGCGATCGCGCGAGCTTCGCGCGGTGTTTCACTCGCCCTCACATCATGCACATCTTCCACTCGATTTGTGAGCAGCGCCGCGAGCAAAAAAAACACTCCTCCAGCCACCACCGCCGCCAGTCGATTGTTATTGAGCAGATGCGCCATCACCCACCCGAAGAACAGCGACGCGACGATTTCCGGGATCACGATGAAGAAGTTGAAAATTCCCATGTAGACGCCCATCCTCGCCGGTGGAAGCGATCCGGCAAGAATCGAGTACGGCATCGCCAGCGTGCTCGCCCAAGCGATTCCCACTCCCGTCATGGGAACCAGCAGCAGAAATTTGTCGTGGATCAGCGCGACCGCGAGCAATCCCAGTCCGCCGCAGATGAGGCAAAAAATGTGCGTGCCTTTGCGTCCGAGCTGCTTGGCCAGCGCGGGCAGAAGAAACGAAAATCCGAAGCACACGAGCGAATAGATTCCAAAGCAGATGCCCGCCCACTCCACGCCGGCCGTGTACAGCGACGAAGTTGTGTCGGCCGCGCCAAAAATATTTCTCGCCACGGCGACCGGGAAATACAGCCACATGCAGAACAATCCCAGCCACGTGCAAATCTGCACCCACGCGAGTTGACGCATTGTGCGCGGCATCTCGGCGATCGAGGCCAGAATTTCACCTGCCCCGGCCATCAGGCCGAGCCTCTCAGCTTTCAGTTTTCTGAAGTCCGCGAGGTCATCCGGCGGATATTCCTTGGTGGTAACGATCGTCCACAGCACCGCGCCCGCAAACGCCGCGGCTCCCACGCGAAACGAAAGCCGCACTGTGAACGGAATCGCCCCATCGTGCGCTCGGCCGATATGAAAAACATTCGTCAGCAGATACGGCAGCGCCGAAGCAATCACGGCGCCCAATCCGATGAACAAACTCTGCATCGCGAATCCACGCGTGCGCTGCGCTTCCGGCAGCAAGTCGGCGACAAAAGCCCGAAACGGTTCCATGCTGATGTTGATCGATGCGTCCAGCACCCACAGCAGCCCCGCAGCCATCCATAAAGTGGAACTGCGCGGCATCAAGAGCAAAGCCGCCGAACTGAGAATCGCGCCCGCTAGAAAATACGGCCGCCGCCGTCCCAGCCGTCCCCAGGTGCGGTCGCTCGCTTGCCCGATGATCGGCTGCACGATCAATCCGGTCAGCGGCGCGGCCAACCACAAAATTGGAATCTGATCGGCCCGCGCGCCCAGGTACTCGTAGATGGCGCTCATGTTCGCCATCTGCAGTCCCCAGCCAAACTGGATGCCGAGGAACCCGAAGCTCAGATTCCAGATTTGCCAGAAGGTGCGCGGCGGCTTATCCATAAGGCAAAATTATTTTGCGCGATGCCCAAAGCGTGACTCGAAAAATGAGCCACCGTTAACCCGAAGATTACGCCAAAACAAATCGATTGGGCCAGTAATTCCCCGTCAACCCTTCCCTTGCGCGCTTCATCTCAAGCCTTTGTTACTCATCCGCCAACTCCGAAAAGACCGGCACCCGTTGGGGTGTGCCCGCATCAAAGCGCCTGCCATTTCGCAAACCGAGATTTATATCGATCGTGATTTCCCGAGTGCGGTAGAGGAAGCGCTGTAATAAGAGGAGAGGTCGCAGTGATTCTGAGTCGGCTCAGTTATGTTCGCCTGTATCTGAGAGTCTTGACCCTTCTTCTGCCCGCACTCTCTTATTTTGTCGCCGTCAAGATACGCTTCGGTATCAATTTCTTTTTTTCCCGAACCCCTCCTTCCGGGCTGCCTTCGTACTGGGGCATTCTGCTGCTCACGACCATTGTCTGGGCGTTGAGCGCCGAAGAAGCCGGGTGCTGGAACGTCGACCAACTCTATTCTCCCGCGGGAAAGAGTCAGCGTCTGATTGAGGCGCTCGCCTTCACCTACGCGATCGTGATGGCGGCTGCGTTTCTCTATCGCGGCGCGAGTTATTCCCGCATCGTGATCGGGATCAGCGCCTTCGCCCTGTTCGTTTTCGCCACCATGGCGCGCGTCGGGTTTCGCGTCTTTCTGGAATTTCTGCGCAAGCGGCACAAAAATCCGGTGCGCGTTTTGATCGTGGGCACCGATCGCTTTGCCCGCCGGGTCGCAACCTCGCTTGAACACGGCGAAGTTCTGAGCTGTCGCGTCGCCGGGTTCGTGCATCTGCCGGAGCAGGAAGTCGCCGTCGAAGGCCCGGTGTACGAATTCGACAACATCCCAAAATTCGCCAACGGCGATTCCATCACCGACGTGATTGTGGCTTTGCCGCCGAAACGTCTGAGCGAAGTGCAGAAAATCTCAGGCTCGCTCGAAAAACTCTGTGCCCCGACTCGCGTCGTCATCGACCTCGGCGAAAGCGTGGGCATTCGCAACCGGCTCATCAATCTCGGCGGCATTCAAATGCTCGACCTGCGTTCCACGCTGGCCGAAACCGGCTCGTATCTTTTCCAGAAGCGCGTTTTCGATGTCGTCGGCTCGACGGTTTTTCTGCTTTTCACGTTGCCCGTCACCATCCCGATCGCGCTGGCCATCAAACTCACCAGCCGCGGTCCAATCTTCTTTGTGCAGGATCGCGTGGGCCTGAACGGCCGCGTGTTCCGCATGATCAAGTTCCGCACCATGAAACCCGGCAGCAGGGAAGAGTGCGATACGCGCTGGACCTCGCCCAACGATCCCCGCCGCACCGCCGTGGGCACATTCCTGCGCCGCATGAATCTCGACGAATTGCCGCAGTTCCTCAACGTTCTGACCGGCGACATGAGCATCGTCGGACCGCGCCCCGAGCGCCCTCACTTCGTCGAGCGTTTTCTCGAACAGTTCGATCGCTACAACGCCCGGCATATGTTCAAGGTCGGAATCACCGGGTGGGCGCAGGTCAACGGCTGGCGCGGCGACACCTCCATCGCGAAACGCGTGGAATTCGATCTCTACTATCTGCGCAACTGGAGCCTCACCTTCGATCTGCAGATCATCATCATGACGTTTCTGCGGATCTTCAACAGCCGGAACGCCTATTGACGTGGGGGCCTTTGATGTCGCTCGCCAGGCCGATTTCCTGCCGGCGTGGCTGATCTGAAAGGGCGTCGATTAAAATTAAAATTAAAATTAAAGAGCGCGGGTGCCAACTGGCCTGTGGAAAACGGAGGGGATGGGCACCGCGCTCGGCGCCGCCCTGAAGGACGGACGACACAGGTTGTTCAAATGACAAACCTTTGACGGGAAAGCCGTTGGTCCAGCGAAAACGAGCCGGCCCCGGCGAGCATCAGGAAAAGTAATCCTAGAAGCATGCAGAAGTCGGTCCGGGCCTCGTGCATCGCCGCCCAAAATCCCGCCTTTGCGAGCATTGGAATCTTGGTCGTCGCGATGGCAACCGCAATGTCAATGAGCAGCGGAATCGACGCCAATCGGGTCAGGACTCCCACAATCAGCAACGCGCCGCAAACGATCTCTACCACTCCGACAAACGGTCCGAAAAATTGCGGTGCCGGAATTCCAATCTTCGCAAATCGTCCCACGCCGAGTGCGGCGGGAAATAGAAATTTCTGAATGCCCTCCGACAGGAATACCCATCCCACCATAATGCGAACCAGAATCGTCGCAGAACGGGCTGGACTTGGGAAATCTGGTTTCACGTGCATCACGTCCTCCCGCCGATTCTCGTTCCTAAATCAGAAACCTTGCGCTCCGGAGCGCCCGCGCCACACACCTCTACACATAATCAAACAGCGTCATGAATCCGTAATCCATATGCAGTTGCTGATGGCAATGGAACAGCGTCAGCCCGGGATTGTCCGCCACGAAATCGATTTCCATCGTCTGATATCCGCCGAGCATCGCAACATCTTTCATCACGCCGCTGGTCGGCTTTCCATTCACCTTGGTCAGCTCAAACGTGTGCCGATGAAGATGAACGGGATGTATATCGTCGCTCGCATTTCGCATGCGAATGCGATAGCGCTTGCCATCATGCAGATGAAAAGCCGCCGCCACCGATTCACCGTTCATCGGATATGCGACGCCATTGATCGTCCAACGATTGAACCCTTCCTGGGCGGCGTTTTCCTTGGCGAAGAACATCTCAAAGGTCTCGTCAGGCGCCGCGCCGCTTTCCCTGTTTCCAAAAACCGTGTAATCCCAGCGATGCGGTTGCGGCGTGATCCACAACGGCTTTCCGGCGCGCCCGGCATATTCGACGACAATTCCCATTCCGTGCCCGCGATCGTCGTTGTCGAGATCACCCATGATCCAAACTCCGGGATGATTCATCTCCACGATCGCCGAAGTGCGCTCCGCCGTTCCGATCCATAACACCGGAACCCGCGCCGGAGTGGGCACTGCATTACCATCCAACGCGACGACCTGAAATGTATGTCCGGGCAGGGCCAGGCTGCGAATCTCGGTCGCGCTTCCATTCAAAATGTGAAACAACACGCGTTCGCCCTGCTTCACGCGTAGCGGTTCGCCATGACTCAGCGTGCGCCCATTGATCGTGAATGATCCATAGCCGACCTCGTATCCCTTCGGCATGCCCTTGGCTAGCGAAGCTTTCATTGCCGACTCGCCCGTAACTTTCAGCCCTTGGACCGCGGTCGGCGGCGAAAGAAAATCCTGCGCCATGTCACCGCCGCGGCTGAAGGTGGGCTCGAACTCCTTCAACACGAGGAACACTTCGCGATCGTACCGGCCCGGTTCGTTTTTCGGCTCGATGTACACCGGCCCAACCTGCCCGCTGTACTGTCCCGCGGAAAGATTCGCTCCCGCCCGGTTGTGGGAGTGATAAAAGCGAAATCCCGCGGGCCGGGGAACAAAACGAATCCGCCGCATCCCGTGCGCCGGAATATACGGCGTGCCTTCTTCCGACGCGCCATCCACGTCTACCGGCACTTTCTGTCCATGCCAATGCAACTGCTCGGCAGTGTCCGTGTCGTTGTAGAGGTCGACCGTTACCGGTTGGCCTTCTTTGAAGCGAAACAATGGTCCCGGAAACTGCCCGTTGTAGCTGGTCAGCGAAACAATGCGGTGGGGCGCGATTTCAATCGGATTGGTGGCGATGTGGATCGTAAAGTCCCCCTGCGCATGGTCGCCAGACGACGCCGATGTTGCCCGCTGCCGACCCGCCCTGGCGCAGGGAAGCAGCGCCGCTGCCATGGTCATGCCTGCTCTTTGCAGAAACTCGCGCCGTGATTCCGAGAGACGCTTCATCTGATTTTTCATCTCAATGATAAAAATGCCGCGAATGCGCACGCCGAAGCCTCGCGTCTTCACCGTCGAGGTGAGAGCCCGCCCTGTGTCAGCGCGGGCAAGGGCGGGAAGAAGTCGAACGGCGATCTGGCGCGGTGGATTCCCGCGGCAACAGCATTCCAAGTTCCTCAGTACTGCAGATCAGATCTTTCCGGTGGCGTCCGGCCCTGCACTTCCGCCATAATCTGCCCTCCGGCGCTGGTTCCGACGACGTCCGCGCCTGCCTCGACCAACTCCCGCACCTGCTGCGCCGTCTTGATTCCGCCCGAGGCTTTTACGAGGACCCGCGGCGGAGCCAGCCGTCGAAGGAATGCAATCTGCTCCGGAGTGGCCACTCCAACCGCGCCTCCACTCGCATTCTTCAGGTAGGCCACGCCCGCTTCCACGCTGAGCGTAACCGCCCTTTCCCGCTGTTGCGCGCCCAGCAGCGGAAGCTCCAGCATGATCTTCACCGGAATCTCTCCCGCAGCTTTCACGACGCCGCGAATGTCGTTCGAATATTCGCTCTCCATGCCCGAAAGCAGGAAACCGAGATTTGGCATCATGTCCACTTCTTCCGCGCCGTTTTCGATCAGCTGCGCGGTTTCGTAGGCTTTGCCTTCGCTGGTCATCGTGCCGTAAGGAAAATCCACGAACGACGCGGTCTTGATGCCCGTCCCGCGCAACCGTTCGGCTGTTCTCTTGACCCACGCAGGCGGGATCATCGCTGCCTGGAAGTGATACTTCAGGCATTCGTCCAGGTGCTGTTCCCAGCGCGCGTAGGTCAAAGTATTGGAAATGATCGTCGATTGGATGCGGCTGGCCAGCTCCTTCATCTCCAATTCGACTTCGTCCCTCGTTTTGATCATAAAAACTCTCGCTCATGGCACGACCGATGTTCCAGTTCCTTCGTGGAACTTCGCGTCCTTGGTGGTTGATCAGACCCAGCTCGGTGTCTTGATTGCAAGCGATACGCAGAACCGCAGAATGTCTTTGCGTTTTGGCAGCGATGGAATCACGCCTTCCTTGGTGACGGCCAACCCCGCCGCAATCACGGCAAATTCGACCGCCGTTTCCAGGCTCTGGCCTGAAGCCAACGCCGTGGCCAACCCGGCGTTGAACCCATCTCCGGCGCCGGTGGTGTCGACGGCGCTCACCGGAATGGCCGCAACACGCTTCATTGACGACCCCGTCACAAGCAGCGCACCATTTTCACCCAGTGTCATCACCACGCTTTTTACGCCGGCACGCAGCAGATCGTGGGCGATCTCCTCGGGCGCGGAGTGCTCTTCCGGATTTCGCCCGGTCAGCAATTTCCCCTCGCTCTGATTCGGGGTGATCACGTCGACGAGCCGCAAAACTGCGTCCGGCAAGGGTCTCACCGGAGCCGGATTCAGAATCGTGACCGCCCCCTCCGCTCTGCCGCGAGACAGCGCTGCCTCCGCCGCGGTCACGGGAATTTCCAGTTGCGTCAGCACGACGCCTGCACTGTGAAACGCCGCGTCGCATTCCACAACATCTTGCCTCGAGAGCAGCTCGTTGGCGCCCGGATCAATCGCAATCGAATTATTTCCCGTGCCCGCTTCTACGAGTATGAATCCCACGCCCGTGGAATGTTCCGCCGTCTCGCGAACGAACGCAGTATCGATTCCTTCCTCGCGAAACAGCCGCAACGCCATCTGGCCAAAATTGTCGCCTCCGACCCGGGCCACAAATCGAACATCGGCTCCGAGTCGGGCGCAGCCGACCGCCTGATTCGACCCTTTCCCGCCGTGGTCAACTCGGTATCCCGTGGCCAGCACGGTCTCGCCCGGACTCGGCAGCCGCTTCACCTTCAGCGTCAGGCCGGTCGCATAACTTCCCACCACGACAATGCGAGGGTCAGTCAAGCAGAGGGTTTTCCTGTTTGCCAGTCATACTAAGCGAGACGCGCCGTGTTTCGCGAAGGATCCGGGCGAGCTGCGCGGGGTCCCCAGCCCGCCCGATTTTGGCGTGGCGGGGTGGGCGAAGTGGCGACAGATCGCGGGTTTGGCTCGCTTCCTTGCTACGAATGCGACGCGGAACCCGTGCGTCCACTATTTCCCCGGCGGCCGCGTCATCAGATCGACAAACAATTTGTAGAACTTTTCCGCGTCGATATCGAATTGCACATTGGCCAGCCGCAAATACGGTGGAACCTGCGCCGTCGCTCTCCAGAACAGTGTTTTGCCGTAGCTCGCTCCATGGTCAATGTCGATATCCATATACAGTTGCCGCTCGCCGACAATGATCGACGGATCAATCAACGCCGCTCCCGCAATCTCATCCCACATGTAACCGGGAAGCGAATATTTCCCCAGATACTCGGCCACCGGTGTTCCAGCCTTTGCGATCGTGTCCTTCATCTCCTGCGTGTAACGCGTTTTCACCGAGATGTCGATCGGCGTGATCGTCATCTTCTTCCACGGAGCGCGTAACACAATGCGCGCCGCTTCCGGATCGAACCACCAGTTGAATTCGCGCCGGCCGTCGATCGCTCCCGGATCGATCGCGCCCTTGTCTGCGTAGAGCCCGCCGCCCATCATCACGAATTCCTTCGCCAGCATGGCCACCGAGGGATCGAGTTTCAGCGCCAAGGCATAATTCGTCAGCGGCCCTCCGGCCCACAGCACCACTTCGCCCGGATACTTGTGCACCATCTGCACAATAAATTCCGCCGCTGTTCCCGGCTGCGCCTTGACGTGCGGCTGGCCTTCGGTCATCGGCGGCACAATGTCGGGCGCGTGATACGGCTGCTCGTAAATGGTCGAGCGCTTCGCCGCAAAATGCTCCGTCCAGCAGCCTTTGTATTCCAGCTTGCCGTACATCGCTTCCCAACGCTCGCTCTCTTCCTTGCTGTTGATCAGGGGGAACTCGGCGCCCTCGATCACCGGAACGTCCGTGCGCCCCGCAATCTCCAGCATGCGAAGCGTGTGCTGCGTCTCTTCCTTCAGCCATTGATCCCCGCTCACGACGGTGATGCCGAGCACGTCGAACTTTTCCGACTGCAGGAACACGAGCAACGCCTGCTGGTCGCTGGTTCCCGGCCCGCGCGCGTCCTGATCGACGATCACTTTTATCTTCTGTGCGGACGTGGTGGCGGCAAGAAGAAGAGAAAAAAGAAAACCGCAGATAGGTTTCAGAGTGCAACGGCGAAGCATTTTTGGTTTTCCCGGGGGCTGTGGATTGAAACCCAGCATGCGCGTTGAGGGTGCCCGTCCTTGTCGCGCCTGTTGCCACCGGGCGCGATTTTGACTTCCCATAACAAGCGAGAAGCGCTACAAAACTATCACATCCACGGCCAGACTTACTGCGTTTAGAGAGGGGAGCGAAAACGAACTGAGGATTGCAGTCGAAGTGGGCGCCCGGCTGCTGTTAGTCTCCACTCGGTCCGCCGTGAATCTGGTATGAGGTCTGGTCTTTCTTGTGTTTCGGCATGAACTTCGTTACCACAAATTCTTGGAAAACATTGCTCACCGCGCCCCCCGCGAGGCCAAGCGCCGCGTTCGCGAAGGTTAATCCCGCGCCGTTGCGATCGTTGGCCGGATAATAAAGATTCGAAATCCCGCCCGCCGCCAGATCGCCCAGCACGCTGGAATAATTCGGCTGCCAGCGCTTGTTGTCGCCCTTGCAAATCACGGCGCGGGAAATCGCATAATAAATCCGCGATCCCGTGCTGCCCGTTCCCTTGTAGAAATATCGCGGATCCTGCTTCAACAGCCATGGGAACACCGCCCCGCCAAGAAAGGTGCCGGTGACGGTGTCGGCATAATTGGCCCCGTAGCGCTTGCCGTATCCTTCCGCACCTTGACCATAGCCTTCGAAGTGGCCTTGCGCTTGCTGAAATCCGGCCACCGCTCCCACAAAAATCAACGTAAACGGATCAATCACCGTTCTCATCGCCAGCTGGAATTTCTGCCGGGCGTCGAGCGGCGCCGCATCCGGAATATAGCTGACGTAAAAGTTCGGCACCACGCCCAGCACACGCTGCTCTTCCTGCACCTTGAGCTGCTCCTGCGCCACCTCCACTTGCGGCACTCCGACGTTCACGCTCGTGACCGCTTCGCCGATGCTCAACATGATCGGCAACAGATTTTCCGTCTGGCCCGGCTCCAAAGTTCCGGAAAACGCCTGCGGCTCAAATCCCGCTGCCTGGATGGTCAGTTGAAATTGCCCCGCCGGCACATCGCTGAACCAGAACTCTCCCTTGTCGCCTGACAGCACCTGCCGGTTGGCTTGGCCCGGTTCGCTCCATGTCACCTGCGCCCGCACCACCACGGCCCCGCTCGGATCGATCACCGATCCGGTTACGGTTCCGGTCGGCTGGTCCACCACGGAAATCGAGGGCTGCGGTCCCGAAGATTGCGGCTCGCTCGCCTGTCCCAGGCCAGCGGACATGGAAATCGGCAGGATGAAAAACACAAGAAGTGGAAAGAGGTCGAACCCGCGTGAGTGGGACATTGCTATACACTTTACCCTGATTCGCCATTTAGAAATGTAAAGCTACGTATGGATTGAGATTAGCGGAGCGTTTGGTCTGAAATGAGCGGAACGAAGCGGCAAGCCTCGCGCAGAATTGTGTGAATCTGGCCGTTTTCGCGATGGATGACTTGTAGCTGTTGCACTTCCGGACCCCCGACCGGAATCACCATCCGTCCGCCTTCTGCCAGCTGCGCCAGCAGGGTCTTTGGAACTTCCGCGGCAGCGGCCGAAACCAGGATCGCTTGATAGGGCGCGGCCGGCTGGTATCCCAGGCTGCCGTCTCCCACGATGACAGTGACGTTTCGGTAGCCGAGCCTGCGCAGCAATTCCCCCGCCCGCTCGGCCAGGGCGCCGTGGCGCTCGATCGAAATAACCTCTGCCGCCAGCTCCGCCAACAAGGCAGCCACGTATCCCGAGCCGGTGCCCACTTCCAGAACTTTGGCGTCCGGACTCACTTCCAGCAGTTCCAGCATGAGCGCCACAATGTACGGCTGAGAAATGGTTTGTCCTTCGCCAATGGGCAAGGGATGGTCTTGATAAGCCTGATCGCGATCCTGCTCGCCGGTGAACTCGTGTCGCGGAGCACGCTCCATGGCAGCGAGCACGCGTTCATCGCGAATGCCCCGGCCACGCAGTTGAGAACTCACCATCCGCCGACGCAGGAGAGAAAAAACTTCATTGTCAGAAGAACTCATGAATTCTCGCTGGCAGACGAGGATCTTATTTCTTGCTGCGACGGACCTGCACATCGAAGCTGACCACGCCGTTCTGGTCCCGCGTCCCCACTACCGAAATATTCCGGGTGAAATAGTACTCGCCCTGGATGATCTGCTGCGAGCTTTGCGAAACGTTGGTGCTGTAGGTGAGAGAAATGTTGTTGGCGAACTGCTGCTCGATTGTAACTTGGGGTCCGCGCGCCGTGGGATTGGTCTCCGTCACCAGTCCCTGGGGATCGATTCTCACCCGGCTGGCGCCGAACAATTTCTGCAGGCGGCTGCTGACCGTCTGGTTGATCGCTTGATTGATGATGAACGCGCTGGCTTGATCGTTGAACGGAGTCAAGCCGGATTGCTGCTGCAATTGCGTGGATTCCTCGCTGGTGCGGCCCAAAGCGAGCAACGCGATAATGTCGGACTTGGGCAGCGGCGGCTCCGATCGATAATTCACATTCAGGCGGTCCGGCGTGCCCGTCACCATCACGTCCAGATCGTAATTTCTGACGTGCGTCGTGGCTTCCATGTTGAGCTGCGGTTCGATCGAAACCGGATTGGCGAATGTGATGTCACCGCGCTCCAACCTGAATTTGATGCCGTTAAATGTCGCCTGACCTTCCAGAATGTCCGCGCGGCCAAGAACGCTCGGGCGTGCGGCAGATCCGCGCACCCGTAAATCGGCATCGCCCGACAAGCGCGCGACCGCCGTCTTCATCTGCAGTTCGGGCGCGGTGTGCACTGCAACGTCGAGCTTGACGTTGTACAGCGGAGAATTCGCGGGCGCAAGCACAACCGATTGCCGGCTTTGCTGCAGATACGATCCGAAATCAAATCCCGGCGTGATGGCCAGTTTGGTCACCATCACGTTGCCCGACACCGTGGAAGAGGAGGGGCTGCCCGTCCAGCGCAGCTGCGCGTCGGCCGTGGAGCTCACTCCCGGCGGATAGCGCAAGCGCACATCCTTGCCGATCGCCGTGAGATTGAAATTCAGCTGCCGGTTGTAGCGCGTGGCCTCGCCCTGCAAATCGAGCGTTCCCCCGCCGCTCCGGGCCGTGAGTTGCTCGATGCGAACGTGGTCGAGCGTGAACGCGAGCGATCCGTTCATTTCGCTCAGGCCGCTGGGCAGGCCGGCGTAATTCACCGTTCCGTTTTCGATCCGAATCGTGCCTTGAGGCAAAGGTTCGGTGAGCGTACCCCCGACATTCATCTGAATCAACATCCGGCCCGACGCGTTTAAGGCGGGATTGAAACTGCCCAACAGCTTGAGATCGACCT
>JASHRE010000380.1 GCA_030037515.1 Candidatus Sulfotelmatobacter sp. | reverse complement strand
AGGGCGTCCAACCGCACATGCCGGCCGTGAGGAGAGGATCGTCATCGATCGCCTGAAGGGCGGCGAGCGAGATGTAATTCGGATCGCGGCAAGCCGGCAGCGATCCCGCGTAATAGCGAGTGAGGTACTTATAGGTCGAGGTCTGATTGTTCACGATCTGGCCGGGCGGCACGGCGGAATTAAAGGTCAGCGGTTGCCCGGTAATACTGTATTGCGCTGGCAAGGACACCGTGGCCTCGTTGGGGTTGGTGCTGTTGCCATCGCCATCGGCCAAAGTGTGTGTTCCTTTGTTACCCACATAAGCGACCGTAAGGCTCAGGGTGGGAGTGAGTGCGCGCTGCACTGCCAAGTTCCAGGCATCGAGCGTGGTGAACTGAAGCGGGTTGGGTCGGGCCTTCGAAGTAACGCTGTAGCCCGGGTTGGGCAGCAAGCCGTTGGATGGAGTCGAAGGGAAGACGTAGGCGGGTGGGCCATCGTTTAGATAGAACGCGGGGGTAAAGGCGTTGGGAGCGGTGACGCTCTGGGCGGCCAGCACGGGAAGGTTCTGGGTAACGGTGTGGCCAAAGATGGAACCGAAGACACCCATATCGAAGCTGCGGCCATAGCCGGCCCGGATGACGGTCTTCTGGTCGAGTTGGTAAGCCACGCCTAGTCGCGGTGCCAGCTGCTTCAGGGCCCTCACCGACCAGCCCATGTCGGAGGGAATTCCGCCGACCCCGGCCACGTGGAGGTAGCCGTCGTTCAGATTCATCAAGGCGCCGTTTCCGGCGGCGTTGACACTCTCGGGCCAGAAAAGATCGAGGCGGCCACCATAGTTGATGGTTAACTTGCGGGTGGCGCGCCATTGGTCTCCGAGATAGAAGAAGGTGCGTTTCTGAAACTCTTTGGCATTGGAGGAGACGGAAACGTAGCGAGTGAATGCGCTGGTGTTGCCCGTGGTATTTGTTCCGATGCCAGAAACCTCACCCAGCATAAAGGTTGCCCAGCCGAGTCCGCCAACGCCGGTGCCGTTTGAAGTTGGGCCGCCGTAAAAATACAGCAACCCGTCGCGATCGTCGTCGGAAGGAACGCGGAGGTTGCGGCCGTAGCGAAGGTCGACTCCTGCCTTAATGGTGTGATTGCTGAGGACTTTGGTCCAGTTGTTCACGATCTGGAACTGGTCTTCGCGCTCGATCAGCGGGCAGTTGCAGCGGTTCACGTTCAGCCCGTCGCCGAAAACCGGCTGGCCCTGCGTCCCACCTAAGCCAGCGGGAACGTTCTGGATGAAGAACCCGGGGGAGCCAGAAAGGATGGACGAGCCGTTGTTGATGCCAGGAATTCCCAGCATGGTGGCGAAGTCGGTGCCCTCATCATGTTTGTTGTCGATGATGTTATAGCGGAGATATCCGAGGCGTACGTCGGTGAGCAGCTTGGGGTTGATAGCCATGTCCATGCCGATGACATCGCTGTCATTGGCCCCGTTCGAGTCGCCTCCGTAGTTGTTGATGCCAAAGCCCGGCCCGCCAGCCGCGCCGAACATCACCTTTCCCGACAGGATGTCAGTAAAACGGGAGAAGCGTTCGAAGAGATGGGTTTTTTCGTTGACCGTGTAATCGACGCGCTCCGCCCATTGGTTACTGTTGAATATACCCGTACCTGATTCGTCGAAGTTGGAGTCAAGGCCGCCCAGGTTGGGACCCCCCGGATTGTAGGTAATGTTCGCCGCCGCCACGTAGGGCTCGAGATACTTCAGCAAGGCCAAGGCGGGCGCAGAGCTGGCGCCGAGCTCTGACCTGGGAATGATGTTATCGGGGTAAGCCGCGCCCGTTCCTCCGGGCGTGTTGTCGTAAATCGTGCCAGCGGCCCCAAATTGCGTCAGGTATTGGCTGAAGTCGCAGCCGTTACCCCCGGTCGAGTCAGGTGAGACGCCGAGGCAGCTTTGTGTGGTGAGCAGAGTCGGGAGTGTATCGACCGCCGAGGTGCCGACTTTTTGGCGCTGCCCTTCGTAGTTGAAGAAGAAGAAGGCCTTGTCCTTGAAAATCGGCCCACCGATCGAAGCGCCCATGCGGTTCTTAAGTCCGGCGGGAATCGATCCGGGAGCCTGGTTATACGGGTCGCGGGCCAAATTGGCGTTGCCGGTGCGGAAGTCGTAGATGTCCCCGTGAAAATTATTGGTGCCGGAGGTGGTTTGCGCGGTCATGACGGCTGCAACGGCTTTGCCTTCTTCAGCGTCGTAGTTCTGCGTGGTGATCTTGGTCTCGGTGACCGCGTCAGTGGACGGGTTCACGACAATAATGCCAAGAATCGGGTCTTGGTTATCGGCGCCATCCAGTTCATAGGCCACGCCCCCGAAGGCTTGGCCGTCAATTTGTATCTGCTTCGAAGCTTGGGGATTCTCGTCAGCTGCGTGGGACCAGCCAAGCATCTGCGCGCCGGGAATCAGCAGTTGCAGATTGGTGAAGTTTTGATCTTCAACCGGCAAGCTCGAAACCTGCTGCTGATTAAAGACAGTAGCGACATCGGAGCGGTCGGTCTTCAACACCGGTTCGGTCTCTGCGCTGACTTCGATGGTGGTCGAGACAGAGCCCACCGTCAGCGAGGGGTCAATGCGCGGCGCCGTGTCGGCGAGAACCTGAATACTCTTGGTCTCAAACGCCTGAAACCCTTCCGCACTTACCTTGAGGTCATAAACATCCGGGATCAGGTGGGGAACTGTGTAGTCGCCGGTCGCGTTGCTGGTGACGGTGACAGAGGTGCCTTTGGACTCATCGGTCACTATCACTTTGGCGCCGGCAATCGCCGCACCTTTCTGGTCCGTCACCGTACCGATGATCGATCCGTAGACCGCTTGCGCTTTGGCTTGGGTCACTGCAAGAAAACCCATACTGGCAAACATCGCCAGTGTCAGCAGACTACGCCTCGCGTTAGACATGTGTCCTCCTGATCCGGGCTGAGTCTTCTTTGTGAATTGTTAGTTTTGCCCCAACCTGCCCCAACCTAAATCGTCATCGGGAAGCGAACGAGACCCCTTCACGGCGACAACCTACCGAAAAAACCGGAAGGTATCGCTCGCGAGATTATTTGCACTTACCGGATTGAACTCGACGAGGCCCCCCAAGTTGGCAGGACGCTACCTCAGCCAAATCTCGATTGTCAACCTCTTTTACTGTGAATTGACATGTGTGCACCGGTGAAATAGACTTCTCCGCCGATGGAACACCGGCGTTCCGTGCTTGAGCTTGGCAAGGAGACGCTTCAGCATCCTCATTGGGCGCTGGTCGAGCGCATAGCTGCAAGTCAACATTTTCAATCGTCAGCGCGGCTGAAGGATTTTCTACTTTACGTTGCCAGCTGCAGTCTGAGGGGTGCCCCGGAAGAGGTAAGCGAGCACTTCATCGGCGTCAAGGTCTTCCATAGATCGCCCGGCTACAACTCTGCCGAGGACAGCATTGTCCGCACGCACGCCCGCCTCCTGCGGCAAAAACTGGCGGATTACTTTCAGAATGAAGGCAGCCGGGAACAGACGGTCATTGAGATTCCTAAGGGACACTATCTGCCCGTGTTTCGCCCTCGACTTCCGGTGGTCGCAAGCCACTCTGCGTCCACAATTTCAGACGACGACCCCGATACGGCAAAACGGAGGGAAACTCGCCGGCGACCGCAGTTTCTCGTCGCAGCAGGGGTCCTGCTTTGCCTTGTCGGCCTGGGCTGGTGGAGTGCCCGGAAATGGCCCGGTCTTCGCGTCCATCCAGGAGCCGTCTCGTCGGTAGTCGACAAGTTCTGGCAACCATTTTTTGCCGAGAGTTCTTCGCTCGTGATCTATAGCAACGCTCTATTTGTTGGCAACTCAACCGATGGTCTGCGTTATGCGCCCGATGGAACCGACGCCAACCCGGCAATGGCCAAGAATTATGTGGACACATATACAGGAGTCGGGGAACTCAACAGCGTCTACGAACTGACGCGCCTGTTTGACGACCACCATGCGTCATTCACACTGAAGCGGAGCCTGTTCGTGACCTGGGACGAGGCGAAGCAAAGAAATTTGATCTTTATCGGATCCGTTGCTGAGAATCCGGCATTGCGTGTCATGCCCAACACAATGGATTTCGCGCTTACCGCTGGGCGTGGTTTCTCGGGAATTATGAATCGCGCCCCCCGCGCGGGAGAGCTTCCCCTCTATTCCCGCCCCGAGCATCCACTTACCAAAGACTACGCGATCGTGGCCTTGCTGCCGGGTCTTGAACCGGGACGACGAACTCTGGTGTTCAGCGGATTGATGACTTTTGGAACGCAGGCCGCGGTGGAGTTCGCATGCCGTCCTGAAAGTCTCGAGCAATTGGTGCACGCCGCCTCGGATTCTGGTGGAACCTTCCTCCCCTTTGAAGCTGTGATCGAAACAACGCTTGGGGGGGACGTCCCACTGAAAAGCAGACTTGTCGCAATCCACGTGCATTGAAATTGACGCATTCATCCTTCTGCAGGTTTGCCGGAGCCCCCGCGCAAGCTACTTTCCCGCGACTGACGATAGAGCGACATCGGTTTGCGATCGGGGTTGGCCGCTCATGGCTTGCCGCAATGCTCGGCGCCCGCTGCCAGCGCCCGAGACAGATGCCGGGCGGAATCGTTGTCCGGAGAAAAAAGCAGCACGCGCTCAACCGTCTCGACCGCGGCCTTGGCCTGGCCGAGGCGGCACTGGGCTACGGCAAGATCGATGCCTGCGGCGCTGGCGCCGGGGTCCTGCCTGAATGCCCTCTGCCACAGCGGCAAAGCGGCCGCAAAATCACCGGCCTGCGCGTCCAGAACAGCAAGATCGCCGGCCGCGGTCTCGTTCAAAGGATCTGCCACCAGAGCTGCCTGATACTCCGACTTTGCCAGTTCACGGTTACCGCTCACCTGCTCAAGAAAACCAAGCTCCGCGTGCAATTCCGTATCGTTGGCCTGCACCGGATCGGACGTTTCAGCCTGGAGCAGCAGTTGCATCGCGCGTTTGCGGGCGGCACGATCGCCGCGCAGAGCCAGTTGGGCCCATGCGATTCCTTGGTCGCGCACGCCCGGATGGATTCCGCCGATGGGCACCAGTTCTTCGGCGGCAAGCGGGCGTGTGAATGGCTTTGAAGCAATCTGGATGCGATGATCGGTCACCTGCTCATGCGCGATGTCCTCGGTTTCTTCGCGGGGCATGTGGCAGGAAGTGCAGTCAGAGTTCTCCTGGTGATGGCCGGATGCAAGGCCCGCGTGGCAGGCAAGACAGCGGCTCCGGTAATAGCGGACTCGATCCTCAGCGGCCACCGACGCGTGCGGGTCATGGCAGGTGGTGCAGGTGAGGCGGTCGCCGCTGGTTCGCTTGCAGGCACTGTCCAGCAGCGATTCCCATTGGCTGGTGGCGCGGCCTCCGGGGCCGGCTGTGCGGCCGTTTTCAAAGTAGACCGCATCGTCGAAGAGGTTGTCGCCGGGCTGAAAAGCGCCCATCTTGCGACCCAGTTTAACCACCGCCACTTCTCCTTCCAGATGGCATTCGAGACAAACCGAATCGCGGCGAACCGGTTCGAGTTTCAGGGGGTTGAGGATGGGCCCCTTGCCTTTGTGCGCCAGGTGCTGTGACGAATCGCCGTGACAGGACTCACAGGTGATGCCGCCCCAGGGAAACGGCGGTCCATCAAAGTGATTTCTAGCGTCGGGAAGCGAGTCCGAGAGGTTGCTCGCGTGGCAGTGCAGGCATCCAGGATCGACCGGCAAGGTGAACGGCATTTCATGCGTGTTGAGAAAATTCGGAGTCATATCCCATACCTGCTTCTTGGCGTACCAGTTGATGGGGATCTCGTACCAATAGCCCTCGCGCTGAAACAGCCAGGTGCGGCCGCGCCGTCCGGAGCCGACAAAAAAAAGGAGCAATTGTCTGCCGTTGAGTTCGCGGCCGGCTGGAGCGTTGGGCCGCTGATAGGAGAGCCACATCTGACCCCGATCGAGAGAAACTCGGTAGTGTACGCCGGAAGCCGCGTGCGTAAAGTCAGCCGGGATGAAGCCCTCGGCCGCGGGGCCGCTGGCGTGCGCCATAGGCGTGCGTTTCCAGGAGTCATAGATTCGCCGGTGGCAGGGGGCACACGCCGCGTCGGGATCCCCGCGCAGCTGAGGTGAGGCTGCGCCGGAGCTCTGCCACCCCGCGTCCGCTGGCGCGCTGGCCGACGTCCGGCAGATTGGCACTAGCCCAGCAGACACAAGCAGGAGCGCGGCGGGGTACAGGGACCGGGGAAAACACCGGCAAATCATCGGGAGCAAAGATACCACGCCACTATACTTTCGGTGTGGAACGCGGCCAGCCGCCCCCCACGCCATCTTCATCTTTCCCGAGCCACGTGGTAAAGTTCCGCGCTATGGCATTGCGCGCGGCAGTGGTGGTGCTTTGCATGGCGATGTTTGCGCTGGCCGCGGACCCATTGGGCACGGATCTGAACGGTCATCCGATCGAGCAGATTGCGCCTCCCGGAGCGAAAGCGGTGGTGCTGTTTTTCGCCGCGTCTGATTGTCCGATTTCAAACCGGTACATTCCAGAGATCGAACGGCTGGATCGTGAGTTTGCGCCCCAGGGCGTGCACTTCTGGTGGGTGTATCCAAATCCTGGAGACACGGCGGCCGTGGTCCGCCGCCATTATGAGCAGTTCGATATCCACGCCGATGCGGTACTGGACACCGAACAACGGCTGACGCACATGGCGCACGCGACCATAACGCCCGAGGTCGCTGTCTTCCTTTCCACTGCGGAAGGGCTGCGCGAAGTGTACCGGGGACGCATCGACGACCGCTACGTTGCGCTGGGGCGGGAACGGCCTGTGGCGACGCAGCATGATCTCGAAACCGCTATCCGCGCCGTGCTGGCCAACCGTACCGTTCCGAAACCGGGTGGTCCGCCCGTAGGCTGCTCCATTGTGCCCCGCAACGCGCCATGAGGTTCCTACGCTGCCTATCGCTTGTCCTCGTCTGCTGCGTTTTTCTGTCCCGGCTCAATCCGAGCCGCGCCATGCGGGCGGCGGAGGCTCCCGTAACCTGGAGCGGTCAAATTGCAAGTATTGTTTACCAGAACTGCGCCACCTGCCATCACCCGGGGGGCAGCGGGCCCTTCAGCCTGCTCACATATCGCGATGCCTACCGGCGCGGCCCGCAGATGGTTCAGGCGACGCAGTCGCGTTATATGCCGCCATGGCTGCCGGCCCAGGGATACGGCGATTTTTCTGGTGCGCGGCGACTGAGCGATGAGCAGCTGAGGCTCATTCGCAACTGGGTCGAGTCGGGTATGCCCGAAGGGGATGTTTCCCGTGCTCCTGCTCCGCCGCACTACGACGCGACCTGGCAGCTGGGTAAACCCGATCTTATTCTCACCATCGAGCGTCCTTACACTCTGGCCGCGTCGGGCACGGATGTATTTCGCAACTTCGTCCTGCCGTATCCTCTGGCGCTGGCGCACTACATTCGTGCCATGGAAATTCGCCCCAGCGTGCCCCAGGTGGTGCACCACGCTAATGTGCTCATCGACCGGACTGCTTCGTTCCGCCACCGTCACCCCGGGGACTGGGAGGATGGGGTTCCGGGGATGGAACTGGAGGTTGATGCGGGCAACAGCTTCGATCCCGACAGCCATTTTCTTTTCTGGAAGCCTGACACGCCGGTGCTCGAAGAACCCGAGGGAATGCCATGGCGGCTCGACGTGGGCAACGACCTGATTCTCAACATGCACCTGAAGCCGAGCGGCAAGCCGGAAACGATCGGCGCGCAGATCGGTTTGTATTTCACCCCCGAGCCGGCGTCAAAACATCCCATGCTGCTGCAGCTGGAAGATGATCGCGATTTGGATATTCCAGCGGGCGAGCGCCATTTTGTGGTGCAGGACGAATTGAAGCTGCCGGTCGATGTGGACGTATTCGGAATTTATCCGCACGCGCACTATCTGGGCAGGGAGCTTGAGGGTTGGGCCGTCTTGCCCAATGGCCAGAAGCAATGGCTGATCCGGATTCTGAACTGGGATATCGATCGGCAGTCAGTTTATCGCTATCGGGATCCCGTTTTCCTGCCGCGCGGAACGGTTGTGCACATGCATTACGTTTACGACAACTCGGAGAACAACGTTCACAATCCGAACACTCCGCCCATCCGGGTGCGCGCCGGCAACCGTTCAGTCGACGAAATGGCTCATCTCTGGATTCAGGTTCTGCCCATCAATGTGCCCAAAGGAGGCCCCGATCCGCGATTGCTGCTGGAGCAGGCCTGGATGGAACATCGCGTGGACAGGAATCGGGGGGACTTTATTTCGTTGTACAACCTGGCAGCCGCTCTGGCCGGGCTGGGGCGCTACACGGAAGCCACGGCCGATTATCGCAAAGTGTTGGCTGCCCATCCGGACGACGAACGTGCGCTCAACAGTCTGGGCGCCGCACTTGAGAACGCGGGAGACTGGCAGGAAGCCGAAGAAGCGTTTAGGCGCGCGATTGCCGCCGGGCGCGAGACGTGCGATGCGCAATTCAACCTGGCGGGACTAAAGCTGAAGCGCAGCAAATTCGGGGAAGCTGAACAGCAGTTCCGCGCCATGCTGCGCCAATGCCCCGAAGATGCGGAGACCGACAGCGGGCTGGGGGTTGCGCTCGACGGCGAAGGAGATTCCAAGTCTGCCGAGGCGGAGTTTCAGCGCGCACTCGAACTTGATCCCGGCGACTTTACGGCACTCTACCATCTGGGGGAAATGGCGATCGAGTCGGGCCCTCCACAGCGCGCCATTGATTTACTTGAAAAGGCCACCGCGCAACGCCCCGACGATGCAGACTCGCGCGAACGGCTGGCCTTGGCCTTTGCCGAATCGGGCCGACCGGGCGATGCGCTGACGCAACTAGGTGAAGCCGTCCAGCTTAAGCCCGGCGATGCGAATCTGCACGCACTGCTCTCGCAGGTCCTGGCCGGTGCCGGACAATTGCAACGGGCAATCGACGAACAGAACCAGGCATTGCATTTGCAGCCCAACGACGCCGACGGCTGGAACAACCTGGGTGTGCTCGAAGCACGCGCCGGCAAAACGGCCGCGGCGCGCGCCGATTTTCGACACGCCTTGCAGCTTGCACCCGACCATGTGCAGGCACGGGCAAATCTGGCGCGGCTTCCTCCGCCATGATCGTGATTAGACCAGCAGCAGGTCCGGCGCGCATGGCCACGTTTGAAAGCGCGCGGTCATTCTCATCATTTCGGTATCCGGCGAGGCTTGAGCAGCACAGAGCCGATCCTCTCACCAGCAGACTGCAACCCGCTTTTCAGTGAAGCCGATGTGGGGCGGAAAATAAAGTCTGGAGTTGCGCAGAATCGGAAGTGCAGTTCCGCGCCCGCCAAGGGCGCGCTCTCTCAGATCATTTCAGAGGAAGAAGAGGTCGGTGTTTTGGCTGCTGGGCACGATGTCCAGCGCAATCCGGTCGAGCCGGCTGCTTCACGCCGCCAACGGGTTCGAGTCCGCCCCCCGATGACTCGCCGAGGTCCTCCGGCGGATAGCGTGACGGGAGGCTGGAAGTGACCGCGCCGGAGGGCGGTGGGATTAAAGCCGGCAGGGCAACTAAAAAAGGACCCCCGCGACCTGCTCCGCCACGAGATTGGTCTTCTCCCGCAATGCTTCTTGCGTCATTGACGGATCGTGCCGGACACTCGAACTCAGGCTCACCTCGAAGGCGTGATCACGCACGCGGCCTACCACCAACTCTCCAAATCCGCGCTTGTTGCTTTGAACGCTGCACATCACCGCCTCGTTGCCGACAGCTCTGAGCGGAGTGTTGTTCAAGCGGCAGCGCGCGAGATAGGTGGGGAATTGCTTGGCGATGTCGGTCATGACGTGCACCGAGATTCGCAAGCGGTGAATCAGCGTCCCTTGCCTCCGGGAAAATTCGCAGACTCCATCACCCAGATTCGTTAGTTTTACCTTCACCGTGACAGCACCGCCAAGAACGCCGCCTGCCGTGGCCGGATTGATCCAGGTACACCGCGCTTGCCCACGGCAGAGGCTGGGCATGAGCAGCGCGACGCTCAGCAGAAGCGTGAGAGAACGGTTGCTCTGTTCCGCGTACGATTTCATCGTCGTGAGTTACGATTTCATGGCGGGCGTCAACGAGGCCGTCTCGAGAATCTTGCCGCCCTCCTGAATGACGTAGAGACGGTTTACCTCGAGAGCTTTCAATTGGTCCACCTGTCCGCTTAACCAGCGGATCTCGACCATGTCGACTTTGGTTGCTTGCTCCAGGCCAAAGTGCATGCGCATGTCATTTTGCGAGAAGTAGCTGCCACCACTGCGGAGTTCGTCCATTTGTACGAGTGGCTTCTCCGCTCCCGCGACAGTCTTGGCCGTGACAGTGACGCGGCTCCCGATGCCGCTCCGATTGGATTTCACGCCCACCAGCTTGATCTTGATCCAGTTGCGGTTCAGTGTGGAATCGCAACGAAGGAGTTGTGGAATTGCATTGACGCAGTTGACGGCGACATCGAGGTTGCCATCGTTGTCGTAATCGCCGAACGCGCAACCCCGCGCCGGGGCGCTCTCCACAATCCCGGGTCCTCCCTGGCTCGTGACTTCTTCGAAGCGTCCGTTGCGCAAGTTCCGGTAAAGATATTTGTGCTCGGCGTATTTCAGATCGGCCTTCGACTTGTCCACCTCGGGATAGACATGGCCATTGGACATAAGAATGTCGAGCCAGCCGTCATTATCCATGTCGAAGAAGCCGACGCCCCAGCCGAGGAGGCGCGTGTTGACGCCAAGTCCGCTGGGATAGGTGTGGTCTTCAAACACAGCGTCGCCGAGATTGGTGTAGAGCGAGTCGGTATCGCCGGCGAAATTGGTCTTCACGATATCAAGATTGCCATCGCGGTTGTAATCGCCAATGGAAACGCCCATACCTGCCTGGGGCTTGGCTTCGGGAGAGAGCGCTGCTCCGTGTTCGATGGCAACGTCCTTGAACGTGCCATCTTTCTGATTCAGATAGAGCGTGGCCGGGGCCGAATCGTTGGCCACATATATGTCTGGCCAGCCATCGTTGTCCAGATCGGATGCGGCCACACTCAGGCCGTAGGTGCCGACGGCATCCCAGAGTCCAGCTTTTTCGCTCACGTCGGTAAACGTCCCGTCTCCATTATTGTGGTAGAGAATGTTTTTCCCGCCGGGCAGCCCAGGGGGACCGCATGCCACGACGATGCCCTTGTACGTACACGGACCTTCCTCCGGCAGAGGAGCCGTCTTGAGGTCAAAGTCAACGTAGTTGGCAACAAACAGATCGAGATGTCCGTCGCGGTCGTAATCGATCCAGGTACACCCAGTGTTCCATCGCGTTTTTGCTCCCTGTTGGATTAGGCCTGCGCGTTCTGTGACGTTGGTGAATGTGCCGTCGCCATGGTTGCGATAGAGGGCGTTTTGGCCATAGTAGGTGACGAACAGATCGTCGTTCCCATCGTTGTCGTAGTCGCCCACGCAGCAGGCCTGGCCCCACCCAGTACGGATTTCCAGGCCCGAACCTTTACTCACGTCG
>JASHRE010000379.1 GCA_030037515.1 Candidatus Sulfotelmatobacter sp. | reverse complement strand
GTCTGATACGCGCCAGAAACGTCGTTGCTTTGCACACGCAAAAGCAGCTGGCCTTTTTGCACGACGTCTCCCAGGCGAGCCTTGATCTCGACTACGCGGCCGGAGGCGAGCGAAACCACCGGTACGGCACGGGCGATATCGGGTTGCACAACACCGGTTACATTCAAAGCGGGGGCACTTTTGTATTCGACTGCAGTCGCCAGTGGAAACAGCTCCGGACGATCCACTTTGAAATCGTTGGCGTTGAATTCCGGAATGACTTGGGTCGGCGGCGGAGCTTCCTGCTGAGGATCGGCCTTCCCGTTGGTGCAGCCGGCGAGCGCCAGTGCCAGCGTCATACAGAACGCGAGCGGAAAGATTGGTTTCGAAAAATGCATTCTCATGGAAATACCTCGCGCCCGACCGCTTCATTGAGTTGAGCCGCGGCTGTGAGATAGGCGCCGATCAGGTTGATGTAGTTCAATTGCACGGCGCGGTAGTCACTTTCGGCATTGAGAAAATCGATCAGCGCCGCGCCACCGTGCTGATACGAGAAATAGACGGTGTCGCGCACGTGGACTGCCTCGGCCAGATATTTCTTCTTGTACGGAGTCAGCAGATTAATATTGCTCTGCACCAGGGCATAGGCGGTATCCACATCGCTGTAGACTTGCGTTTCCACGCCCTGGCGAAGTTTTTCTTGCCGGTCGATGTCGATCTTCGTGCGTAGCTTCTCGCCCTGGTTTCGATCAAAGATGCGCAACGGGATGCTGACGCTCGCTCCAATGGTGTTGTAGGCGTCGGGATTGCTGAACGAACCGTTGTGTGTGAACCAGACGCCGATCGTGGGGTCGGTCGATCCATTAGCTTCGGCGAGGTCGTAGCTGGTTTTCGCCTGCTCGACTGAAAGAACCGCCGCACGAAGGTCGGGACGGGCATCGAGAGCGTCTTTGCGATAATCGTCGTCGGAAAGCAACGAGTCGCTGAAATCGAATGTGCCCTCGACATCGAAGCTGTCGACCGGGTTGTGTTCATTCAGCAAGGCCAGCAGGTTGATCTTTGCCGTGCGCAGGTTGACCAGCGCAGTCTGCAAATCGGATTCGTATTGCAGGCGCTGCAACTGCAGACGCTCCAGATCAATCTGCGCGATATCTCCCGCCTGATAGCGGTCGCGGCTGATCTGCAGAACATGGTCGTAATACTCGAGATTGGTTTGCGCCAGCCGCAGGACAGCCTTGGCTTGCAGCACGCTGACGAACTGGCTGCGTAAGTTGAAAATCAGAGTTCGTTCCGTATCAGACTGTTGCGCCACGCCGATCGCGGCGCCCTGTTTGGCGACTTCGTAGCGAAGTCCGCGCTTATGACGGCGCTCGAAAAGCTGGCTCACTGCCGGTGAAACAAACGTTCCGGCAAACGGCTCCCAGACGCTGTGATAGGGGACGATCTGGGTCCCGTCCGCCGTTAATGTGAAGTCGGGATTGGGCCGCAGATCCGCTGTGATTTCTTCGGCCTTCAGTTCGTCGATATTCAGCTGTCCGGCGAGTAACGTCGGGTTATTGAGTTCGAACTTGTCCTTGACCGTATCCCAAGTCCAGACCTGGGGCGCCGATGGCGGGACCTGCGCGGGTAGCTGCGCAGCCGCAGCACTGGCGGTCGCTGCGAGCACGATCAAACACCGCCATAACGTGTTCTGCATCAGGTTGCCCTCTGATCGATTTGCAACATTCTGAGATGTCAGGGGTTGACAACAACTAACTTCCAGCCCAACTCAGCCTGCGAGTGTGCGGCTCCGCGAATAGAAATGGCGTAAAACCTGCGCCATCGGTTTTCCGATCAGACCGATTCTTCGCAATAGGTGTGGGTGGATCGCGCTGACCGGAACTTTGCGGGGGATCAAGCGGGAGGGGCGCGTTCGGCATTCAGAGGCGTTGGCGCCGCCAGAAGCAACGGGACTTCGTGGGAAACTACAATCCCAAAATCCGTCGTGAGCCGGAATGAAGGAACGCTCGTCAACAGCGCGGGCGGACTCGGCAACGTCGTCTGGGGAATGGGCTTTTCATTGCTCGCTTGTCGGATGCTTCGCTTGCTGGCGGGAGACTCCTCCATTTCCGCCCGCATGGTGTGCAGATCGTCGGTCGCGGAAATGACCGGGAATAGCAGGACCAGCACGCAGCCCAAGGCCAGCAGGCACTGCAGCGAAGAGAAGCCAGAGTCGCGGCTCCGGGGAGTCGAACTCCGCCACAGCCGGTAAGCGGGAATGGCCAGCAGCAGCCAAGCCAGATTGAGTAGAAGTTCCATCAAGCAGCAAGACACTTCGGCGTTTGCGCCGGAACTGGTTAGTTTTGCAGAAACTGCGAAACCGAGTCAATGTGACTTCGGTGCGCCACATCTGTTTGTCATCCTGAGCCAGCCGACCTTGCGCGGCGAAGGGTCTAGCAATCCTCGGATTCGGCTCGCTTCGTTGTCAAACGGCACGACGACGTCGGTGCCCATGCCCCAGCCAGATCCAGCCAATCTCTCTGATTCAGACGGCCGTCAACGGGATGTCCGTGCAACCGGTTTACGGACCGACCGTCACCTGCAGTGTGTGGGTCTGCAGGTGTTGGCGATAGATCATCTTCTTGGGAATGACTTCACCGACTGCGTCGATGTGGACCACGTATGTTCCGCGGGCGAGTGTGTCGCCGAAAGGGAGTTCCTGTCCGGTCGTGCCTCCGCGCAAGGAAAAATGCTGGTAGCCGATGGCGGTGGCGCGTCCGTTGCTGGCGACGGCGAGTACGATGAAGGTGAGATCCATGTCGTCGCGGGTGGCATTGGAAACTTCCACGCTGCCCTCGATGCGGTTTCCGTCGACACGAGCCATCGATTTCCATTTGAGTTCCAGCGCCGACTGCACCAGGATTACGAAGTCTTTTTGCGCGCGCTGATTGCTGCTGTCGCGGACAGAGAGGGTAAAGTGAAACTCTCCCCCGCTGCGGGCCGAGCCATCAAGCAGTCCGTTGGGATCAAGTTCAATTCCCGGCGGAAGCGCCCCTTTGTCGAGATGCCATCGCAGCGGCGGAGAACCTCCGCGAGCTTGCAGGTGAACTTGATAATTCGCCAGCGGATAGGCTTCGGGCAATTGGGAGTCATTGAGGATGACGAACTCGGAGTCGTCCGGCGCCGGCGCCACAGGCGGTTGCGGGAAACGTGCACCGGCTGCCCTGGCAGCCGGAAACAAGCCTGAAGTTGCAATGAGCGAGAGAGCGAGCGCGAGAACCAAGCCGGCAATTCCGTAGAGGAAACGATTCCGATTCATTTTCATGATCTGTCGTTCATCACGTCCATCCGCGGCCAGAACGCTCGCGGCGGCGAATCTTGCGACCTCGAACATTGTTAGGATGCATTATCAGGAGGAAAACGCCTACGGGAAACGATGCTGGTCTGGTACGGGTGCCGAGCCATTACTCGCTCGATGAGAGCCTGCAGCGCCTGGAGAATGCATTCAACCAAAAAGGGCTGAAAATATTCGCCATCATCGACCATGGCGGCGAGGCCGAAAAAGCTGGC
>JASHRE010000378.1 GCA_030037515.1 Candidatus Sulfotelmatobacter sp. | reverse complement strand
CGCGCCAGGGGCATTCAGAACATTTCCTTCAAATCAGCCGAAACCAACAAACCTCATGTGCTTTGGTGCTGAGTCTCCCAAGCTGGTACATTGGAACTTCGAGCGCGATGATCTCTCGAATTCTTGTCAGTGGGGTTTCCGGACCAATTGGAGCGGCGCTGCTGCCCCTGCTTCATTCTCGCGGTTACGACGTCGTGCGGCTGGTCCGCGGCCCGGCCAACGGAAAAGACCAGATCACGTGGCATCCCGGTCAGACCGTTTCGCCGGAAAGCGTTTCCGGCTTCGATGCGGTCATTCATCTGGCCGGGGAAACCATCTTCGGGTACTGGACCCGGGCGAAAAAGGCAAGAATTCGCAACAGCCGGGTCCTCGGAACGAACAATCTTGCGGCGGCTCTAGCCCAGGCCAAGAACAAGCCACGTGTGTTGGTTTGCAGTTCAGCGATCGGGTACTACGGCAGCCGTGGTGGCGAAGTTCTGAACGAAACAAGCGACGCAGGCAAAGACTTCCTGGCACTGGTCTGCCGTGATTGGGAAGCCGCAACCAAGCCTGCCATCGACGCCGGCATCCGCACCGCACAGATTCGCACGGGAGTCGTTCTCAGTCCTGACGGCGGAGCTTTGCCCAAAATGCTCACACCGTTCAAACTCGGCCTTGGCGGCCGCATCGGCGATGGCGCGCAATGGATGAGTTGGATTGATGTGCAGGACATGGTCGGCGGAATCCTCCACATCCTCAAAACCGATCTGCTGCAAGGTCCTGTGAACATGGTCGCGCCCAGACCGGTCACCAATGCCGAGTTTACCGAGGTCCTGGCCAGCGTGTTGCGGCGGCCGGCGATTTTTCCCCTGCCTGCTTTTGTTGCGAAAACCGTATTTGGCGAGATGGGAGAAGCCACACTGCTCGCCAGCCAGCGCGTAGAGCCGGCCCGACTGGTCGGGACCGGATATCCGTTTGCTTTTAGCGACCTGCGCGCGTCGCTCGAGCACATCCTCCAAGTCAGAAGTCGCAGTTGACGCTCACAGCCCGGTGTGATTCTGATCACATCCGACAAAATGGCCTCCCTGCAAGTCTTAGAACCGTACTCTCCTTCGACCTGTGAGGTTCGATGTGAAAACCAAGTCGCTGGCCCTGCTGCTCGTCCTTATGCTCGCCGCCCGGGCTCAAGTTCGGAATGTGACGCAACCGAGCGCCGCTCCCGAAAAGAAAGGGAACTGCACATGCTGCGGCAAGAAGGACGCGGCCAACGCGAAAGATGGCCAAAGCTGCGCGCGCCGCGGGACTCAGTCCGCAGATGGGACACAGATCGCAACGTGTTGTAATGACACGAAGGAAAAGTCGTGTTGCGGCAAAGATGCCAAATGCCCGCAGGACGATAAGGCGGCCTGCTGCTCAGACTGCAATAAGCAGAGCAAGGACAAGGTCGCTTCCTTTTGCTGCCGATCAGTCTGCGGCAAGGAGTGCGGACATAACTGCCGCTCTGGCAGGAGTGATAAAGCATCCACAAGCGGTCGCGGCCGGATCATGCGGAGCTAGGTTCGGCGCTTCGTCTGCCTCAGTGCCGGGCTCTGGCCGACAACGCGCACACCGCTGCTTCACTGAAACCCTCCGATTCGATTCCAAGTGCGCGGCAGAAGCGGGCGCTGATAACCTTCCCAGGCCGATCGCCGAGGTCAGATCCACCGGTTGCGCCTCATTCAATTTCTCACGCCAGCGCGCCAATACCGCATCGGGCACGGCGACGGGAGTCTCGGTTATTGCGTCGGCATATTCGAGCACAAGCCGCTCCAACTCGGAGAAATCGAAATCTGTCCGCTATCGTCCAGGTGGGCGATCCACTCCGCCGACACGCCGTGCGCCCTGCTCACGGCTGAGCCCTATCGATTCATAGGGACAGCCGACCAGCGTCGCCACGCGCTACTCGGCCAGTTCCCTTGGCTTAGCGTCCACCAGCTTGCTCGCCATCTGCGCCCTTTCCATCCGTGTATATCCCAGAAGATTTGGCCATGATGCGCAGTGACCTGAAGCGGCAGGATGACCCCCCCGAGCCGGCGCTATAACAACCCCCTTAGCTCTGTGCCTCAGTCTAAGGATTCACTCCAGACACTCCCTATGCCGATCAACACACCTGCGGAATGTCCGTTGCCTCGATCCGACCAGAATCGCGAGAAACCTCAGAGTCTCGCGTCGAACCCCCGATTGCCAAATCACGAGATTTCGAGATAACTTTATCCTCTTTTCATTCGCGCGTTCTTGTGGGAGTAGAGTTTTGGGGCTGCTCTGTTATTCGTCGCGCCGGATTGTCACGCCGAAAGGCGTTCGCTCAGGCGCTCTAGTGGTCGACGGTGAGCGGATCCGAGATGTGGTCGCGTCTGCGGATGTGCCGCCCGGCGCGGCGTGTGAGGATTTCGGCAATTCCGTGTTGCTGCCTGGATTGGTGGACTCGCACGTTCACATTAACGAGCCGGGGCGAGCCGACTGGGGCGGATTTCGGACGGTAACGCAAGCGGCCGCGGCCGGTGGTTACACGAGGCTGGTCGACATGCCGCTGAACTGCATCCCAGCAACCACCAACCTGGCGGCGCTTGGGGTGAAACGACAAGCCGCGCAGGCAAAGTGCTACGCGGATTGGGCGGCTTGGGGCGGAGTGGTTCAAGGCAATGCGCACGAAATTGAATCGCTCGCCGAAGCGGGCGTGCTCGGATTTAAGTGCTTCCTGGTTCATCCCGGGATCGATGAATTCACGATGGTGACGGGGGCCGACCTGCTGGCCGCGTTGCCCCATGTTGCGCGAACCGGGCTTCCGCTGCTGGTTCACGCTGAACTTCCCGGTCCGATTGCTGAGGCGACGAAACAGCTGCACAATGCGGATTGGCGAGTATACCGGACGTACCTCGACTCCCGCCCGGAACAAGCAGAATTGCAGGCGATCGAGTTGATGTTGCGCCTTTGCCGGGAATTCGGGTTTCGTCTGCACATCGTGCACCTCGCCACGGCACGCGCCATTGATCTGTTCCGAGCCGCTCGCACCGAGGGTTTGCCGGTCACAGTGGAAACTTGTCCGCATTATCTGCATCTGGAGGCAGAACGAATTGTCGACGGGGCCACGCCGTGCAAGTGCGCTCCGCCGATCCGAGATCGTAAAAACCGCGAAAAGCTTTGGGATGCCCTGCGAGAGGGAGTGATTGATATGGTGGTGACCGATCACTCGCCGTGCCCGCCGGCCATGAAAAACTTACAGCAGGGAAATTTCCAGAGTGCGTGGGGAGGAGTCGCCAGTCTTTCCCTGGCCCTGCCAATCGTATGGACGGAAGCAAGCAGTCGGGGGTTCGCCTTGAACGATATCGCTTGCTGGATGTCGGAGAAGCCAGCGCAATTGGCTGGCTGCGAGGCCCACGCGGGGCGGCTAGTACCCGGCGTCGACGCAAACTTCGTGGTCTTTGACGCAGACGCGGAGTTCACAGTCGCAGAAGACTCTCTGCATCAGGGGCAAGCGGTGTCGCCATATCTCGGCGAGAAGCTAAGGGGGGTTGTCAAAAGAACCTATCTGCGTGGCAGCGTCGTGTTTGACCAGGGCCAGTTTCCGGCAGAGCCGATGGGTCGTGAATTTTCGAGCCGGAGATGTCGAGCGGGCACCTCCGCCCGCCATTGCCGGGGGATCGAGTGAGTCGCAGGAAGACCGAACCCATTGTCGGGATGCCGGTTCCGCGCAAAGAAGGGCGCGACAAAGTCACCGGCCGTGCGCAATACATTGACGATATCACCCTGCCCGGCATGCTTTATGGCGCCACCGTGCGCAGCACGGTTGCGCGCGGGAAAATAAAGAAGGTCACCTTCGCGCCGAACTTCCCCTGGCAGGAATTCGTGATCGTCTCCGCCAGAGATATTCCTGGAGCGAATTGCGTCGCCCTTATCGCCGACGATCAACCCTGTTTAGCGGATGGTGCGGTGAATCACCCCGAGGAACCGATTCTTCTTCTCGCGCACGCGAATCCGCACGTTCTCCCCAAAGCCATCGCGGCAATCGCAATTGAATACCAGAGGCTTCCCGCAATTTTCACGATGGAAGAAAGCGAGCTCGGAGAAGAAATCATCTGGGGACGCGATAACACGTTCAAGACTTATACGATCGAAAAAGGTGACGTGGATAGCCTTTGGGCGAAAGCTGATTTTGTTGTCAAAGGCGAATACACGACTGGCGCGCAAGAGCAGTTGTATATCGAAAACAATGGCATGATCGCTAGCTTCGATCGCCAATGTGGAATCACGGTTTGGGGATCGATGCAATGTCCCTACTACGTGCACAAGGCTCTGATGAAGCTTTTCCACTTGGCGGAAGATAAAGTACGAGTGGTGCAGACAGAAACCGGCGGAGCCTTCGGGGGCAAAGAGGAGTATCCGTCGATGATCGCTTGCCACGCTGCGCTGTTGGCGATGAAGTCGGGCAAGCCGGTAAAAATTGTTTATGACCGCTCTGAGGATATGGCGGCCACGACTAAGAGGCATCCTTCGCGGACGCGGCACCGCACAGCCGTGACGCGCGAGGGCAAAATTCTCGGCGGCGAGATCGAGTTCGTGGTCGATGGCGGCGCGTACACGACGCTTTCGCCGGTGGTTTTGTCGCGCGGGACGATTCATGCCGCCGGTCCATATTTCTGGCCGAATATTCGCATTCGCGCCAGGGCGGTCGCGACGAATACACCGCCGCACGGGGCGTTTCGCGGATTCGGTGCGCCGCAAAGTTTGTTCGCCATGGAACGACACATGGATCGCATCGCAGGGACGATAGGGGTTTCTCCAGTTGAAATCCGCCGGCGGAACTTTCTGAAGCCGGGACAAACGACGGCCACCGAGCAGACGATTCATGAATCCATCGATCTCGACAAGCTGCTTGATCGAGCCCTTGCGCTCTCCAAGTACGACGTGAGAAAGCGACGATTTCAGCAGGAAAACCAAAATTCAACGCGCAAGAAAGGAATTGGGCTCGCCACATTTCTGCACGGCGCGGGATTCACGGGATCGGGCGAGCGCTCTCTGTCTTCGCTCGTGGGAGTAGAAGGCCGCATAGACGGCAAGGTCCGGGTGCTGGTCTCAAGCACGGAATTCGGTCAAGGGACAAAAACCGTGCTTTGCCAGATTGCTGCCGAGGTTCTCGGACTGCCGTACGATTCCGTCGAGATCGCCGAGGCTGACACCGAGCAAGTTCCCAACAGCGGGCCGACGGTAGCCTCGCGCACGGTGATGATTGTAGGCAAGCTGGTGCAGTCTGCCGCCCTGGGAATTCGCCAGACGCTTCTGGCCTCCAACGATCTTCGCGATTCTTACTCGCCCGCAGAGTTCAAGGCTGCGTGTGCGCAATACATTGCCGAACACGGTGATTTGAAATCGTTCTCGCGCTACGAACCTCCGCCGAATATTTTCTGGGATGACGAAAAATACCGTGGCGAAGCCTACGCCGCATACGCGTGGGCGATATACATTGCGGAAGTCACGGTCGATCTGACGACCTACGCGGCTTCTGTTGACGACTTCGTTGCTCTGCAGGAAGTCGGAAAAGTCCTTCACCCTGTGCTCGCGCGCGGTCAGATCGTCGGAGGCGTAGCGCAGGGCATCGGCTTCGCGCTGTATGAAAAAGTTTCTTGGCGCGATGGACGCATGCAGAATGCGCAAATGACAAATTACATCATGCCAACGTCAGCCGATCTTCCTCTGATTCGCGTGTACTTTGAGGAACTCGGCAACCAGCATGGTGCGTTCGGCGCCAAGGGGATTGGTGAGTTGCCCATCGACGGTCCAGCGCCGGCCGTCGTAAATGCAGTTGCGGACGCATTGGGAATGCAGTTTGATTCCATTCCGTTGCTCGCGGAGGGTATTTTTGAAGCTGTGACATCCCGCTCCAAAAAAGAAGAAGACGCACGAGTTTTGGGAGTGGTTCGATGAGAACGCCGGCGGGCTTGTGCGAAATCTCTCTGACTGTAAATGGCAAAAAGAAAACGGTCCGCACGCACGCGATGGAGCGCCTGCTCGATGTATTGCGGCATCATTTGGGCTTGACCGGGGCGAAAGAGGGATGCGGTGAAGGCGAGTGCGGCTCGTGCTCGGTGCTGATGAATGGGCAAGTCGTGACCAGCTGCCTCGTTCCCGCGCTGCAGGCGCAGGATGCTACGATCACGACCATCGAAGGCTTAGAGGCTGATTCGCAGCTGCACCCGTTACAGCGTACTTTTCTCGAGTGCGGCGGCGCGCAGTGCGGAATTTGCACTCCCGGTTTGATCATGGCCGCGGTGCACTTGCTGAACTCACACTCTCGACCCACGTTAGAAGAGATCAAAGAGGCTCTCGCTGGAAATCTTTGCCGCTGCACCGGCTACACGCAGATTTGTGAAGCTGTCGCCCAGGCCGCGAGGGATGATCACGGGAAATGACGCAGGAGAATGCGGGATGAGAGCTGATCCATCAGACTACGAGCTCGTGGCGCCTGGAAGTCTGGCGACGGTTGTGTCGCTCCTGGGGCAAAGTCCCGGAGAGTGGCTTCCCATCGCCGGCGGAACGGACCTGATGGTTGTTTACGCGGCGGGAAGGCTTAGCGTACGCAAGCTGGTGAGCTTATGGAATCTGCCCGAGCTCCGCAGAATCGAGGCTGGCGCCGACGATGTAAGAATCGGCGCGGCTAGCACGTACACCGATCTGCAACAGAACGAAATCGTGCAAAATGAATTCCCATTGCTCGTGGCAACGGCGCGTTGTACGGGCGGCATTGCCAATCAGAACCGCGGAACGCTGGGTGGCAACATCGTGAATGCCTCGCCCGCCGCGGATTCCCTGCCCGCGCTGCTTGTTTACGACGCGGCGCTAATTCTGATCTCCGCCCGCGGCGAGCGGCGGGTCGCCTATAACGATTTTCACACCGGCTACAAAAAGACGCTTCTGGCGCAGGATGAATTGGTCCGCGAGATCGTTTTGTCGCGCCGCTACTCACGGTATAGTTCCTATTTTCGAAAAGTGGGCGCCCGCAATGCCCAGGCGATCGCGAAAGTTTGCGTTGCGGCGTTAGCGCGGTTGGATGCCGGCATAGTGAGCGACATTCGACTGGCTGCGGGCAGCGTCGCTCCGATTCCCTTGCGGCTGAAACTGACCGAAGAAGTGGTGGGAGGAAAGACCATCGACAAAGCTCTTATCGAGCAAGCGCGGCAAGCCGCGATAAATGAGATTCGGCCAATTGACGATGTTCGGTCGACTTCACGTTATCGATCAGCGGTTCTTGGCAATCTGGTTGTCGAGTTTCTTGAGAAATTGGCAGGAGAAAAATCCGCCAGGCTGGCCCACTGGAACCGACTGCCAGCGAAGGATGCAGCGCACGAAGTATTGGATTGCTGCGGGTCGGGCATGTGGGCGCGGCTTTTGGCTTCGCGGCGCCCCTTCGCCGACGAGGCATCGCTGATCGCAGCGTCGGATGAAATCTGGAACGCTTTGCAGCCCCCCGACTGGAAAGAAGCGTTTGCCAAGCATCCACGAATCGGCGAGAAAAACGCTCCGGCGTCTGCCTCTCCGCAATCTGCCGCGTGGTCATCGCAAGAGCAAAAGCGTTCGCAGAGCCCAGACAGCCAAGTCCGGGCGGAGTTAGCCGAGGCCAATCGTGAATACGAAGCGCGCTTCGGGCGGATTTTCATCGTCTTTGCGACCGGAAAATCCGCGACCGAAATGCTTGAGATTCTTCGCGACCGGATGCAGAACGACGAAGAATCTGAATTACGCGTCAGCGTGGAAGAACAGAGAAAGATCACAAACCTCCGTCTTAGAAAATGGTTGGATAAATGAAACGCATTTCAACCCACGTTCTCGATGTGAACCTCGGCAAGCCGGCGGTAGGTGTCCCGGTGCACTTGGAAAAACGAGAGGTACCGGGCCACTGGCATCCGTTGCATTCGGCCCGTACCGACCGTGACGGCCGTTGTGCCCAAATGCTTCCCACCGACGATCTGCCGCCGGGAATCTATCGCCTCGTTTTTGATACGGCCAACTACTTTGACGAGCTTGGCGTGCACGCGCTGCATCCGGTCGTTGAAGTGACCTTCGATGTGCGCGAGGGCGAGTCGCACTTCCACATTCCGCTGCTGTTGAGTGCCAACGGATATACCACCTATCGGGGGACCTGAGAGCGTGGACTTCTCGATTCGCGAATGGCTGAACCTGAGCGTGCGCTGGTTCCACGTTTTTGCCGGAATCATGTGGGTGGGCCAGACGTACTACTTCACTTGGCTTGACCGGCAATTCGTGAGGCTCGAGGAAGACTCCACAAATGACGGTTCTAGGCCTGCGGTCTGGATGGTTCACAGCGGGGGCTTTTACACGGTCGAAAAACAGAACTCGCTGCGTGTTTCTGCGCAGCAAGTGCGATGGTTTCGCTGGGAAGCGCTGATGACATGGCTGGGTGGAATCGTTCTGCTCTTTCTCGTTTACTATCTGGGCAGCGGACTCATTGATCCGGACGTTGCGAATATCCCGCAAGCGTGGGGGATTGCCATCGGCTTGGGAAGTCTCGTTGCCGGCTGGTTGATTTACGATGCCGCCCTTCGCTCGCCACTGGGCCGATCGCGGGCAGCATTCGCAATTTTCGCGCTGATTATGGTCGCTGCATTCGCCTGGGGCTTGCTGCATGTTTTCAGCGGGCGCGCTGCATACATTCATGTGGGAGCGATCCTGGGGACCATCATGACCGCGAACGTCTGGTTCGGCATTTTGCCGGCGCAGCGCAAGATGGTCGCGGCAGCCACGGTCGGCGACAAATTGGATTTCACTCTGGGGGCGCAAGCCAAGCTGCGGTCGAAACACAATACGTTCATGGCTGTGCCCGTGGTTCTTCTCATGATCAGCAATCATTATCCGGTCGCGACCTATGGAAATCGGTATGCCTGGCACACGTTGATGTTGCTTGTCATCGTAGGCTGGGTTGCGGCCAAGTTCATTCGCGAAGCGTGAATTGGCAGTTCTCCGTTCCAGTGCAAAAAACAGTCTCAACCACCGAACTCGCAGAACGAGTGCTCGCGCGATGCAACACACTTGCCGCGTTCTCTGAAGATTCCGGCAGCATACGGCGAACATTTCTTTCGCCGCCAATGCACAATGTGTATCGCGAGATCGCATCCTGGTTGGAGCCGCTTGGGGTCAACGTTCGAATCGATGCCGTGGGAAACTTTCGCGCCCTCTATCCTCGCGATCGGAAATCTGATCCACGTCTGCTGATCGGATCGCATCTCGACACCGTCCCCAATGCCGGCCGCTATGACGGCATCCTTGGTGTCGTGATTGCAGCCGCTCTCATCGAAGCCTGGCACGGAGAAAAACTGCCCTACGCCGTGGAGTTGATCGGATTCTCGGATGAAGAGGGCGCTCGCTTCGGAGTGCCCTTTATCGGCAGTCGCGCTCTGGTGGGAAGAGTGGATGATGATCTGTTGAACTCGCAAGATGCTGCTGGTACGTCTGCCGAGCAAGCAATCGAGAACTTCGGTTTGCATCCCGCTGACATCCCGGACGCCGGCCTGCACGCCAACGTCTGCGGCTATCTGGAGTTTCACGTCGAGCAAGGACCGGTGCTCGAGCAACTGGCCCTGCCGCTCGCCGCCGTTGAAGCAATCGCAGGTCAGACTCGAATGAAGTTCGCTTTTCGCGGCCGCGCCAATCACGCGGGAACCACTCCTATGCATCTTCGTGCCGATGCCGTTGCCGCCGCAGCGGAATGGATCACGATCGTCGAGAAGGAAGCCAACGCACATCCGGAGATGGTCGCGACGGTCGGCTCCGTGATCGCATCTCCAGGCGCGGCCAATGTGATTGCCAAAGAGGCGCGGGTGTCGCTCGACGTCCGTCATCGCACCGATGATGTTCGCGTGGGTGCGGTCGAAAAGCTGACGGAGCAGGCCAAACAGATCTGCAGCCGCCGCAGACTATCGCTCAACTACAGTACGCTATTGAATCAGCCGGCGGTTGCCATGGACCCATTCTTGATCGAGCAAATTGAAATCGCGATTGGTGCGAGCGGATGCAAACCGTATCGCATGGTGAGCGGAGCCGGGCATGATGCCATGATCATGGCCGAAAAAGTTCCCGCGGCGATGATTTTTCTGCGCACGCCCGGCGGCATCAGCCATGATCCGGCAGAAGCGGTTCTGGCCGAGGACGTCGCGAAGGCGATCGAGTGTGGTATGCACTTGCTCCATCAGTTGGCTTCCGAAGCGGATTTCTTGAAAGGGACACCCCGTGCATAACCTCGGGCAAACGCGCAGTTCTCAGGCTCGCAATCATATGCTGCTCACACCCGACACTTTCGTCCGCACGGCTCTGCCTGGAATGAAGCGTTGTGCGGCGATCGTTCATGCAGGCCCGGCTTTAGGCGCGCGATTCACCGAGTACACGGCTGAATTCGACGCGCGAGGAGAACTGGGGCCGACCGCGGCCCAGCGCTTTCTCTACGTCATCGACGGAAGACTCGCGATCTTGCAGGAGAAAACTGAAATCGGCAGTCGCGGATACGCTTACCTACCCGCAGGCACTTCCGACCGAGTTGTTGCAATCGACTCCACGCGAGCTGTTGTCGTTGAAAAGCCATATCTGGCGCTGCACTCCGCGGCTCCGCCCCGTCCGATCATTTCAAACGAAGATGCAGTTACGGCGCAGGCTTTGAACGACGATCCTGACTTGCAGGTGAAATGTCTGCTACCCGATGACCCCGGTTTCGATTTTGCCGTCAATACCATGGTCTATCAGCCTGGCGCTGCGCTGAGTCAGGTCGAGATGCACGTCATGGAACACGGGCTGCTGATGTTAGCGGGAGGAGGCATTTATCGGCTGGGCGATTCGTGGTATCCAGTTACCGCCGGGGATTTCATCTGGATGGCGCCTTGGTGCCCGCAGTGGTTCGGCGCGATCGGAAAAATCCCGGCGAAATATCTGATCTACAAAGATTCAAATCGGCATCCTCTGGCCGAGGCGCTATGAAGATCGAGGTCGATGGTGATCGGCTGAGCCGAGAAATTGAGGACCTGGCGAAGATTTCGGAGGCCGAGCCGCCAGTCGTGACTCGCATCGTGTTTACGCCGGCCGACCTCAAGGCTCGCGCATGGATGAAAGCGCGTTGCGAGACTGCGGGCTTGGTGATCCGCGAAGACACGATCGGAAACACCTTTGCCCGTTGGCTTGGGTCAGATACCAGTGCCCCGATTGTTGGAACGGGCTCTCACATCGATGCGATTCCGAATGCGGGGAGGTTCGACGGAGTGGTGGGAGTTCTAGGCGGGCTTGAGGCGATTCGTGCGTTGCAGCGCGCCGGATTCCATCCCAAGCATTCGATTGAATTGCTCATCTTTACCTCCGAAGAGCCGACGCGATTCGGGATCGGATGCCTGGGCAGCCGGCTGTTATCAGGAACTCTTTCTGCCGACGACGCCACAAAACTCACGGACAAAAATGGCGCTTCCGTTGATGAAGTCCGCAAGCAAGCCGGGTTCACCGGAGAACTGCGCGACGCAAAACTTCCGCCGAACTATTACAAGGCATTTGTCGAACTTCACATTGAGCAGGGCCCGATTCTGGAGCGCGAACGCGTGCCGCTCGGAATCGTGGAAAGAATCGCGGCTCCGGCGAGCCTGATGATTACGATTGAAGGCTCCGGTGGACACGCCGGCGGAGTTTTGATGCCCGATCGAAAGGACGCGCTCTGTGCGGCAGCCGAATTGATTCTCGCGCTCGAACAGGCCGCGCGCCGGCGTGGAGCCGTCGACACCGTGGCGACCGTGGGAATCTGCGACGTTTTCCCTGGAGCGATTAACAGCATCCCCGCGCGCGTGCGCCTCGGCGTTGACGTTCGAGATACAAACCTTTCGCGGAGAGACGAAGTCTTGCGAGCGCTGGAGCAGGCCTGTCGGGCGACGTCGAACAAACGGCAGATCGTGGTTCATTCCGAGTTACTAAACGCCGACGCCCCCGCGGAATCGTCACCCGAAGTTGTTGCAGCTCTGCGCCAGGCTTGTGAAAAGCACACGTACAACTTTCTTCCCATGACGAGCCGTGCCTATCACGACTCGCTCTTTATGTCGCGGATTGCCCCGATCGCGATGCTGTTCATCCCGTGCCTAAATGGATACAGCCATCGTCCCGATGAATACGCTTCACCCGAAGATATCGCGCGGGGGACAGTTGTGCTTGCGGAAACACTGGCTTCGCTTGCCGAATGAGGCGAAGCTTCAAAGGCGTAGTCCTCTTCCTCTCGCCGGAAAAATCTGTCAGAAATCTACCGCGGCAACAAACCATAAACATCCAGTTTGGTTGCCGTGGAAACGGACACTCCGCCGTTGGCAACTGTCGGCACGGTGAACTTCAATGCCTGACCGGCTTGGTCACGGCTGCCCGGCGTGCTGTTGTAGAGTTCCGTCGCGACATTGATCGCTTTGCCGCTGGCTGCGGGATTTGTCCAGTTGTAAGTCGAATTATGGATATCCCCAAAGGACGCCGTCGTCATTTCCGCTGGCTGATAGCGGTGCGGTTGGACCGTGCATTCCGAACACCGTGCTGCTCGTCGAGGTCGGACTCGACAAAAGTTGCTGGCCTCGATCCGCTCTGGCATTCCAACTGAAATGTCCCGCTCGACCGCTTAGTTGTCCTTCGAAACCGCGCTGTGGGTAAGGGATTTGTTGCTGAGAAAATTGCGGACAACTTTACCGACGTCCTGGTGCTGTCCATCGACTGCATAATTGAGTCGGCGCATTTGTTCGTCGTTGATCTGATTGCGAAGTTGATCGATCGCACTTGCGATTTCCGGATGTTGTTCGAGAACTTGTTCGCGAATCACCGGCACCGCGTCGTATCGCGGAAAGTAATGAAGATTGTCCTGAAGCACAAATAAGTCGAGTACGGGGATGAGTCCGTCAGTGGTGTTGCCGGCCGCGAGATCAATCCCGTGATCATGGAGCGCGCGGGCGAGCAGGCCGAGATCCATCACACGCGGCTCACCCTCAAAATGCAAACCGTACGTCGCGACCAATCCGCGGTATCCATCAGGACGCTCCATGAACTCGTAGCCGAATCCCGCTCGCCAGCGAGGAGCGTGTGGGACAGCGTCTAAGATCGTCTGCACATGCAGGCGGCGGGCATCGTCGCCGCGGATCTGGAGGGCAAACGTGTCGTTGAAGCCAAATGGCGGCCCCAGCGTCAGACCGAATCGTCGTTCGTATTCAGTCTTGAGCTGATGATAGACCGCCTGCTCGTCTCCGACCGGTTTTTGTTTCAGGATGGCAGTGACTGCGGTTCCTGTGTATTCGGGATACATGTCGATCCGTCCGGCGAGAATGGCTTGCTGACAAATGAAGGTCCCTTGCAAATAGAAGCGGCGCTCGACCTGCAGGTTCGTGTGCGACTCGATCTGCTGCGCAAGGATCTCGGCGAGAATCAGCGACTCGGTGAAGTTTTTTGATCCAATCACGATGCGATTGCGGCGGAACTGCAAACAAGACATGCACAAACCGACGGTCAATAGAAGCAAAGCGGCAAAAAATCCTCGCTGGACTGTGCAATTGGAGATCATCTTGGTTGAAGTTGCTTCTCAAGCAAGCCAATGCCGAAGTCGGCGAGCAGAGCCAGAATGGCGGCAGGAATAGCGCCGGCCAGAATCACGGAGTTATCCACCATGGCGAGTCCGCGGAAAATGAATTCGCCAAGACCTCCGGCACCGATCGCCGCCGCTATCGTCGCGAGGCCGACTGAAATCACAACAGCCGTGCGAACCCCGGACAGAATTACGCTCGTAGCAAGGGGCAGCTCGACCTGCAACAACAACTGAGATTCCGTCATCCCCATGCCACGCGCGGATTCGATCACGGCCGCGTCGACACCACGAATTCCTGCGAACGTGTTGCGAATGATGGGAAGAAGCGCGTAGAGCGTGAGGGCGAGAATCGCGAGACGATCGGCGCGACCGCCCAACCAGGGCACGGGAAGAAGAAACCCGAAAAGCGCGAGACTCGGCATAGTCTGAATGATATTGGCGCTGCCGAGCACCGGCTTGTTAAAGGCCGGCCGATGCGCAATCAAGACGCCGAGGGGGATTCCGATCAGCGTCGCCAACAAGGTTGACAGTCCGACCAGCCAGAGATGCTCTACCGTGAGTTCGAGCACCTGCGCGCGATTTTGCGCTAAGAATTCAAAGAAGCTCATGGCGCTCCTTCGGGGCAGGATTCAAGCGGATCCTGAAAAGCTCGCACATACGCGGCAGCCCAAGGATCGGCCGAGTTGAGAAATTCCTGGGGGCGAAGAATCGTGACGAGTTTGCCAGCTTCCATCAGTCCGATGCGCGTCGCGAGTCGCAAAGCCTCGCGGAGATCGTGGGTGACGAAGACGACCGTTTTGCCAAGACTTTTCTGAAGGGCGAGAAATTCCCGTTGCAATTCGTCGCGAGTGAGGGGATCGAGCGCACCAAACGGTTCGTCCATCAGCAGAAGTTCGGGATCGGCCGCAAGGGCGCGGGCTACGCCCACGCGTTGCCGCTGGCCTCCGGAGAGCTGATGGGGATATCGGGACACCACATCGGGCGCCAGACCGGTGAGTTGCAGCAGTTCATTGACGCGCTCACGGATGCGCGATTCCCGCCAGCCTTCAATTCTGGGAACGAGAGCGATGTTGCGCTCGACATTGAAATGCGGGAACAGGCCCACTTCCTGAATGACGTATCCGATGTTGCGGCGAAGACGAATGATGTTGGTTTCCCAGTTGCGCACGCCATTGATCCAGACCTCGCCACTCGTTGGAGAGAGCAGCCGGTTAATGAGCTTGAGCGTCGTTGTTTTGCCCGATCCGCTGCGTCCGAGGAGGACAAAATTTTCACCCCGTTCGATTTGCAGAGACAGATTTGACAGCACCGGCGTCTCCCCAACGCGATAGGAGACGTCGCGAAATTCGATCACCGTTGTCGCAGCCATGCGAGGAAAGAATACTGGAGATGCCTGAATTGCGGTACCGGGCACCAATCGGTTGTCCGCCCCGGCGTCCAGAAGCCATTCCGCTGTGCTGAGAGCCTTGTGGCGGCCGGTATCTAGCGGGGCACGATGCGCAGGCTCGCTGGCGGATTTGGCTGCACCGGCGCTGGCTGCGGGCTTTTTTGTGTCGGGGGCCGGTCCATTGATACGAGGTCGTCGACCATGTGCGTCATCTTGTCGAATGCGACGGTGATTCGCGCGTCGCCTTCATCGCACATCGCGTTTTGCATCTTTTCTTTGATCTCCTCGATTTGCGCGCAGCTCTTGCTCAGTTCGTATTGGAAATCGCGAAGGGCTTCGAGGTGGCGGCTGAATTTGCTCCGGTGTGCTCGAGGGAATTCAGGTAAGCGACGGGCCGGTTTCAGCTGCCTCCGTCCCGCACCTGCCTTAGGTCTTCGAATCCTCGTCCTCCCAAACCGGCGAGTGGATCGGGGTTTCCCCGCGGAGGGGGGATCGACAACAACATCGTGGTGATCAGGAGCGAAGTTGGTCGCGGATTGCTGCGGGGGGTCTGCAGAGCGTAAAGCAAGAGACTGGCGGATTTATGAATCGATCTGGCGGGCGAGGATGAGGCGCGTGACCTGCAGGAGAGCGGTCTGGATGGAGTTCGGGTTTTCGTGGACGGGAGGTTCGAAGACTGGAACGCCGCACTGCTTAGTGGGTGAGAGACTCAATTTGGCACCAACATCACGGGCAGGCTGCTGTTACCTCGGCCCTGAAATTTGGATGCCGTGCATCGAAATTCTGCATTGTACTTTCTCGAGCCTGAAACGCTATTAACTTAAACTACGAAAGTATGTTCCTGAGCCGGGGTGTGCGAATTTCCCGCCGCCAGCCAGACACGCCCAAGAACAATCGATTCGCAATTGAAGCAGGTGGACCGGGATGTCCCAGAAAATGCCCTTGAACTCGAAAAACGGCCTGCCGCCGGCGCAGGGACTGTACGATCCCGCGTATGAGCACGACGCGTGCGGGATCGGGTTTGTGGCCAGCATCCTGGGACAGAGGAGCCATGACATTATCTGCAAGGGCATTCAGGTTCTTCTGAATCTCACGCATCGGGGCGCGTGCGGTTGTGATCCGGAAACGGGCGATGGAGCGGGAGTCCTGATCCAGATTCCTCACAAATTTTTCGCACGCGAGTGCGAAAAGCTCGGCTTTATTCTGCCGGACGCGGGAAAATATGCCGTCGGAATGACGTTTCTGCCGGTGGAAAAACATCCGCGGCTGCAGTGTGAAGGAATTCTTGAGCGCATTGTTCGGGAAGAAGGATTGAAATTGCTCGGCTGGCGGGACACGCCGGTCTATGCGTCGGCGATTGGGCGGGTCGCGCGGGCATCGCAACCTTATATTCAGCAGATTTTTGTGGGATGCGGCGAGAATCTGGACGAAGACGCCTTCGAGCGCAAGCTCTACCTGGTGCGGAAGCGGGCTGAAAACGAAGTGCGGGAGTCGAGCGTGGGAGACGCGGAGATGTTTTATATCCCGTCGCTTTCCTGCCGGACGATCGTCTATAAGGGCTTGCTGTTGGCACCGCAGATCGAAAACTTTTATCGGGAACTCTCCGATCCTGACATGGTGAGCGCGCTGTGTCTGGTTCATCAGCGCTTCTCGACCAACACATTTCCGAGCTGGCAGCGGGCGCATCCGTATCGCTACATCGCGCACAACGGTGAAATCAATACGCTTCGGGGCAATGTGAATTGGATGGAGGCGCGCCAATCGCTGCTCAAATCGGACCTGTTTGGGGATGAAATCAAGAAGCTATTCCCGATCATTGCGCCGGACGGCAGCGATTCGGCGAATTTCGACAATGCCGTCGAATTGCTTTTTCAGGCTGGACGCAGTTTGCCGCACGTAATGGCGGCGATGATTCCCGAGGCATGGGCGGGCAATCCGCACATGAAGCCGGAAAAGCGGGCGTTCTACGAATATCACGCGTGTCTGATGGAGCCCTGGGATGGCCCAGCGGCGATTGCGTTCACAGATGGCCGGGTCATTGGAGCGACGCTCGACCGCAATGGTCTGCGACCGGGACGATATGTGGTCACGCACGACGATCTGGTCGTGATGGCGTCGGAAGCCGGTGTGCTCGACCTTCCGCCGGAGCAGGTGAAGCGCAAGGGTCGGCTGCAGCCGGGAAAAATGTTCCTGGTCGATACGGTTCAGGGCCGCATCATTTCGGACCGTGAGATCAAGGAACAGCTGGCGGCGCGTCACCCGTATGGCGAGTGGCTGAAAGAAAATCACGTCACCATCGATCAGCTTCCGGAACCGTCGCGCATGCATCATCCCGATGCGGAGACGCTGCTGCGGCGTCAGCGCGCGTTCGGATACACGGATGAAGATCTGAAGATGATTCTCGGACCGATGGCGGCTTCTGGCGAAGAGCCGATCGGTTCCATGGGCACGGATACGCCGCTGGCCTGTCTGTCGGACAGGCCGCAATCTCTGTTCAACTATTTCAAGCAGCTGTTTGCGCAGGTAACCAATCCGCCGATTGACCCCATTCGTGAAGAAATGGTGATGTCGCTGATCAGCTACATCGGCAGCGAACGGAACATTCTCGAAGAGGCTCCGGAAAACTGCCACATGCTGAAGCTGGAGCATCCGCTGTTGACGAATCGTGAGCTGGAAAAGTTGCGGCGGGTTTCGAATCGCGACTTGCTGGCGACGACGTTGCCGGCTTTGTTTGTGGCGAGCGAAGGCGAGGCAGGACTCAAACGCGCGCTGGACGAGCTGTGCCGCAGAGCGTCGCAGGCGGTGAGGGCGGGATATTCTCTGCTCATCCTTTCCGATCGCGGGGTGGATAAGGATTACGCGCCAATCCCCGCGCTGCTCGCGCTGGCGGCCGTTCACAATTTGCTGGTGCGGGAGCGGACGCGCACGCAGGCGGCCTTGATCACCGAATCCGGTGAGCCGCGCGAGGTCATGCATTTTGCACTGTTGAGCGGATACGGGGCGAGCGCGATCAATCCTTATCTAGCGCTTGAAGGCGTAGAAGAACTGGCATGGCGCGGCGATTTGGGTGAGGGCGTTACCGGTCAGCTGGCGGTTGCGCGCTTTATGAAGGCCGTCAAGAAGGGATTGCTAAAAACTTTCTCGAAAATGGGCATCTCGACGCTGCAGAGCTATCAGGGAGCGCAGGTCTTTGAGGCCATCGGGCTCAACAAGCAACTGGTCGACACATATTTCGCGGGAACGACGTCGCGACTGGAAGGGATCGGGCTGGATGTGCTGGCGCGCGAAGCGCAGATGAAACACGAATTCGCGTTCCGGCCTTTGACTGATTTCGAAACTGAGCTGGCGGTGGGCGGGAATTATCACCAGCGAGTCAATGGCGAATATCACCTGCTGAATCCGGCGACCATCAGCAAACTGCAGCAGGCTGTGCGGCAGGAAAGCTTCAAGACGTTTCAGGAATATACGGAGCTGATTGATCGGCACAGCCAACTGTGCACGCTGCGGGGATTGATGAAGGTCAAGAAGAGCGACAATCCAGTGCCCATCGAGGAAGTTGAAGCAGCGAAGGAAATTGTGAAGCGCTTCACCACGGGCGCGATGTCGTTCGGATCGATCAGCAAAGAAGCGCACGAAACGCTGGCGATCGCGATGAACCGCATCGGCGGAAAATCCAATACCGGCGAAGGCGGAGAAGACGAAGAGCGGTTCAAGCCCGATCCCAATGGAGATCTCCGGCGTAGCGCGGTCAAGCAGGTGGCTTCCGCGCGCTTTGGAGTGACCGCGAACTATCTTGTGAACGCGGACGAGTTGCAGATCAAGATGGCGCAGGGCGCGAAGCCGGGCGAAGGTGGTCAGTTGCCGGGATATAAAGTCGACAACGTGATTGCGCGCATGCGGCATTCAATCCCGGGAGTGGGGCTGATTTCTCCACCGCCGCATCATGACATTTATTCCATCGAAGATCTGGCGCAGTTGATTTATGACTTGAAGAACGTGAATCCGCAGGCGCGAATCGCGGTGAAACTCGTAGCCGAGGTCGGGGTCGGCACTGTCGCCGCAGGAGTTGCCAAGGCGCATGCGGACGTGGTGCTGATCAGCGGAGACACTGGAGGTACCGGCGCTTCGCCCTTGAGTTCGATCAAACATGCGGGCATTCCCTGGGAATTGGGATTGGCCGAGACCCAGCAGACGCTCTTATTGAACGATCTGCGCAGCCGCATTCGCGTGCAGACCGATGGCAAGCTGCAAACTGGACGCGATGTCGTGATCGCGGCTTTGCTGGGAGCGGAAGAATTCGGGTTTGCTACAACGCCGCTGATCGCGATGGGCTGCGTCATGATGCGCAAGTGCCATCTGAACACGTGTTCGGTCGGGATCGCGACGCAAGATCCCGTGCTGCGCAAGCAGTTTCAAGGGCAGCCCGAGCACGTTATTAATTTCTTTTTCTTCATTGCCGAGCAGGTGCGGCAGTACATGGCAGAAATGGGCGTCCGCACGGTCGATGAAATGGTCGGACGTGTCGATATGCTCGACGCCGAACCCGCGATCGAGCACTGGAAGGCGCGCGGACTCGATTATTCGGCGATTCTCTACAATCCGCCGGTGCCCTCGCGCGTGGCGCGGTACTGCGTGCACCATCAGGATCATGGGTTGCAAAAGGCGCTCGACCATCAACTCGTCGAACACTCCCTGGATGCTCTGCTAAGCCTGAATTCCGTGGAAATCAATTTGCCGGTGCGGAACGTGCATCGGTCGGTCGGAACGATGCTCAGCGGAGAAATCGCGCGCCGGTACGGCTCGGCGGGATTGCCCGACGACACGATCCGGATTCGCCTCAACGGTTCGGCAGGCCAGAGCCTGGGAGCGTTCCTCGCTAAGGGGGTCACGCTGACTCTGGAAGGCGATGCGAATGATTATGTCGGCAAGGGACTCTCGGGAGGAAAAATCGTTGTGCGCGCGCCGCGTGGGGCGGGCTTCAAGGCGGAAGACAACATCATCATCGGCAACGTAGCGCTTTACGGGGCCACGAGCGGCGAAGCATTCTTCAACGGAATGGCGGGAGAGCGCTTCGCAGTTCGCAATTCGGGCGCGACTGCGGTGGTCGAGGGCGTTGGCGACCACGGCTGTGAATACATGACCAACGGAATGGTTGTGGTACTCGGCTCGTGCGGACGTAACTTTGCCGCAGGCATGAGCGGAGGCATTGCCCACGTGTTTGACGAGACGGGCGATTTCACCGAGAAGCGCTGCAATCTGCAGTCGGTTGATCTGGAGCCTTTGCTCGACGATGCCG
>JASHRE010000377.1 GCA_030037515.1 Candidatus Sulfotelmatobacter sp. | reverse complement strand
GTGGTAATACTGTCATTCAGTTTCATGGGGGGAAGCCTCCAGCGACTCAGAATCGGTTTTGGAATCGTCCCTACCCTGGGGCAAGGCTTACTATTACAACTCTGATCAGAACGGTTGTGAGCGCCAAGGTACGCCAACGCGATCCTAACAGCGGAAGCGTAGACAATTTTGCATCCCTTCCCGGCGTCCCTTGCGGTAGCAGCGCAAGGCTCGAGCCGGAGTGGATCGCTACTCCCCCTTCTGTGCGGCTCTTTCGTGCTCTACATTCATGGCGGTTTATCCGGAGGCACAAAGATGGCACTCATCTTCCCTCTTTGGCACTAGGGAATCCGAGTCCAAGCGCTGGTTTCGCCCATTAAGCCCCAAGTGAGGGTCACAAGGCGGCTGGGGTTCGATTTCAAGGGCGTCGGCTTTTCGATCGCGTCCGTCGCATTGAATTGAACATTGCTGAAAGCTGGAGAGCGCTCTGGCGCAGCGTTTCGAATGCCGCGTTCACGGGTGTCGGTTTCAGGTCGGAAAGGTCCGAACTGTGCATCTCTTCGATGGCTCTTTTGAAGCGTTGGCTACTCACGGCATCCATGGTGAGGAAAGCAAATGCCTGGGCCAGGGCCACACCATCCGCGCCCCCATGCAGAAATTCTATGTGCGCATTCACTTTGCCAAAGACGGTACCGAAAACAATCTCCCCGAGCGTTCCCTCGGGGACGGGTCCCTTCACCAGTAGAGCCGATCCCCCGGTCAATGACAGCCGTTGCACCACACCAACAAGCTTTTGATTATCCACCGTGAAAATCGCTTTTTGTTGATCAGGCACGCGGATCCGAGGTGGTCGGGGCTTGCGAGATTTCTCGGTGTTCCGGGGCATTAGAGGAAGGATTGCAAAACAGGCCCAAAGCGGTCAACGTTACATAAGTGTTTCGCCGAATCGACTTCCCTTCCGATAGCACTCGAAATCCCGGGGAAAGGCGAATAGACGGGTGGAGTCGAGAAGGCGCAGTGGCGTTGGTCTCCCGGTGGCTCATCACGTGGCTTTCGCTCTGTCTCCTGTTGCCGGGTAGGCCCGGGGATTTCGCCCCGAGCATCCCACAGATCCGGACGTGAACCTCTCTTCCGTGCCCCACCTGAACCCGCCCCCGCGTCGCTAATGTGACTGGGCTCAGCAAGCGTCTCAAAGCGCGGAATGGCTCGTGAATATGTTCCAGCCAATGGCAACCCGCTTACGAAACATTTAACGGCCGCCACCCTCACCTTGGGGGCTAAGCTGCCGCATCCGGCGCATGTTCCGGTGGCGCCATGAACTCCGGACCCACTGGGTCTTTTATACTCTGGGCGAGAACTTCATCTATGTGTGCGCCAGCCTCATCGTCCAAGTGCCATCCAAGGATGTCATTCAACGGATCAAGTTCACGGGGATGACTGGCACCCCACAAGGCCACTGAGACTCCCGGTTGATCGAGCACCCAGCGGACCGCCAGCACAAGCACACTTTTTCCGTAACGCTCCCGCGCATATCGCTCGAGCAGGCTCACCGCTCTCAGGTAGTGTTCGAATCGCGGTGGCTGGAATTTGGGGTCGGTCTTTCGAAGATCGTCGCCTTTGAACTTCGTGTTTTGGGTGATCGCACCACTTAGCAATCCGCGGCATAGCGCGCCATAGGTGAGGGTAGCCACGGCGTTTTTTTGGCACCATGGCAGAATATCCCGCTGTGCCTGCCGTTCGAAGAGGTTGAGTGGCGGCTGGGCGGAGGCAAGCGGTGCAACCCGGCGGAACCGCTCCATGGCTTCGACGGAGTAGTTGGAAACGCCAATCGCACGGATCTTGCCGGCTTGTTGAAGATCAAGCAGAGCCTTCGCGGTCTCTTCATGGGGGGTGACCAGATCCGGCCAATGGACCTGGTAAAGATCAATATAGTCGGTGCGCAGCCGCCGCAGTGAAAGCTCGATCTCCTCAAATATCTGTTTACGGGTCGAGTTGCGAAACAAGGACTCGCCCCGCTGCTCCAAGCCCACCTTTGTGGCCAGCACCACCTCATCCCGCCGCCCTCGTTCGGCAATCGCTCGTCCAATCACCGATTCCGAGTGCCCGAAGCCGTATGCGGGCGCCGTATCGATGAGGGTGATCCCTCGGTCCAGCGCCGCCTGTATGGTGCGCACCGACTCATCATCGTCGGCGCCGCCCCACTGGAAGCCTCCCATTGCCCACGTTCCAAGGCCGATTCGGCTCGATCGAATACCACCAATCTCCGTAAACTCCGATACGGTCGCAGAACCAGACAAAGTGTCCTTTATCTTTGCTGCCATGACTCCTCACAAAACGATCGGGAACTATCCGCAAATACGATGATCGCCTGCGTGGGCCCCGTTGCCAACGATTAGAGGGTCATGCCTGAATGGAGAAAAAGTCACTTCCCCCTTGGAGTAGTTTCTGGGGAGCAGGTCACCGTCAACTGGGAGTTTTGTCAGTTTGCGGTCCAGGTGTCTGTTGCTACCTTGCCGTAAAAAGGCGCACCCCTGAAGCCGCTTTTGAACGTCTCCTGCACGATGCGGGGTCGGTGCGTGCGGGTCCCGCGCCCTCACACGTTGCGGCACATTTTCAGGGCTTAGGCAGAATTCAGATGCGCTTCTTCTCGACTCGAGGTTTTCGGTTCCTTTTGCGAATCTGTGTGGCCTCCAACCATGTTGTGGCCTCCGGCATTTTCACCACCGAGTTCCATTCGATCTGGTTCCAGAGTTTCGGTATCGTGTCGCCGGCTCAGAAAATTCTCCGGGCGGCATAGTCGTATGGATCTCAGGGGCTTCCAATCTCAGAATTTCCTTCTCGCTTGGGCTAGAGCCAAAATGAAAGGCAATCCTCTCTAAAGCTTTCCACCGGGCCCCAGTTTCGTCGCAGCCTATGCTCCGGGATTAGGCATCCAAACCGGTAATGTCAATGCTTACCAGCGACGGATGCAAGAACAACGGCTCAGAATTCCGATTCGGCGACAGGTTGAAAGCCCAAATCTCCCCATGCAGAGGGCGATGCAATTCCTATTGCTTTGCTGCCCGCATCCTTCGCTCGAAAGGAATCGCCCAGTGCCAACTCGAAATGAGAATCGATGGGTGGCAAAGGTCAGGACCGACTCGACGCATCCCCCCAAAGGGCTCTTCACAAAGGATGCCCCGACAATCGCACGTGCGCTCGCTTCCAAGAAGGTCTCTCCTAAAGGGCCGGCATCAGGATTGCGGATGTTAACGTATTTTATAAATCGGGCAGGACGCAACCTTAGCGCCCAGCGCAGGAGGGAGTTGGAAGGTGCCAAGGCTTTGCTTTCGGCTCGCATCCAACGATCCAGGAAATCAAAGGGCAGGATCCAGCCTGGGTAGCGACAGCGATTTGAACATTGGGAACCAACTTCCGAACGATCTGAAACGCGTCTTCTAGACCCAGGGATGATACTCACGGACTGAGCAGTGCTAGCCATGCGAAGGACAGTGGTTGCGATTTTGTTGCTTAACTTTGGCACCGTGTACCCCGCCGGGTTACTTCAAGACGCAGCGCAAAGCTCCCGAGCAACGGTTGCTTGGCACTGGTTTCAGAGTTGTGGCGGCAGAGCGAGAAATCTTGGCCTGGTGGTCCTGCTCGACGGCCAAGCCGTCTACCGCTCAGAATTTCCCGTGTGTCGCAACAGCGAACCCTCCCCCGGGCGAAAGATCGTGTTCCATATCAAGGGCGGTCACGTTTTCCGAGGCGACCACCGCACTTCGCCGACCGAGACCATTGAGGTCAACATCTGGCAGGCGGGGGGCGACCCAAACGTTCTGCCGCTAGGTGTGAAGTTCGCAAGCGACCGCGTTCTTCTGAACGCGATCCACGTCGCAAAGCCCGAAAGCACTTCCGTGTCGCAGCTAGACCGCGGCATTGAGGTGAGGACATTTCCATTACCTCGAAAATGAACCGCCAGACGATTTTCGCAACATCCCTGAAAGCGGGATGAGACTGTGCTCCCCATGAAATGGACTGCGTTGAACCATCAAGTGGTGGAACTTATTGGTCTGGTCTTATTTTCCTGCTGTGTTTTTGTTAACTCGTTCGCCGAGACGCCTAAACGGCCAAAGATCGCCATAGCACTAAGTGGCGGGAGTGCACTGGGGCTCGCGCACATCGGCGTTCTCCAGTATTTCGAGGAGCATCGCATCCCGATCGACTATGTGGCTGGGACCAGCATGGGCGGACTTATTGGGGGCTTTTATGCAAGCGGTGTGAGCGTTGCGGAAATGGAAACTATTGCTAAGAAAGCAGATTGGAGCGACCTCATTAACGCAAACCCGCGTTTCCTAGACCTGCCAATTGTGGAGAAGCAGTATTGGAACAAACCGTCTGGAACGCTCACATTACGATTCGGTCGGCACTTTGCATTGCCGAGCGGGATCAGTTCCGGTGAGGCGCTCTCCCTGTTGTTCAGCCGATACACAGCAGCATACGCAAATCTCACCACCTTCGATGAATTGCCCATTCCATTTCGCTGCGTGGCAACAGATCTTGTCAGCGCCGATGCGGTGGTTCTCGGCCGCGGTTCTCTGCCCAAAGCTTTGCGTGCAACGATGGCTTTGCCAGGGATTTTCGCACCAGTCGAATATGACGGAAGAGTGCTCGTCGATGGTGGTCTGGTAGAAAACCTCCCCGTAGAAGCTGCCCGCAATATGGGTGCGACTTTTGTTGTTGCGGTTATGTTGGAGCACAAGCGGGCCGAAACGCTTCAGTTTCGATCTCTGAGCGGCGTATTGCATCAAACCATATCGATTCCCATAATTCAGAATGAGCGTCGCAGCGCTGCGCTAGCCAACCTTGTCATTCGGGTTCACACCGGGAATCTCACCGGCATTGATTTTGAGGATTCTGCCCTTCTGATCCAGCGTGGATACGAGGCCGCACAGGAGCAAGCCGCTGAACTATCGCGCTTGGCTCTTTCTCCGGCGCAATGGGAGCATTACCTGGCGGATCGCCGAAAGCGGATTCGGAGATTGCCGAAATACGGACAGTTAGTGGCCGTGAACTCACCTCAACCAACGATCCAACGTTCTGCTGAACATGAGCTTTTTCGCCGGTTCGGAAATAAACCCCTTCAGACGCAAGACCTCGAATACGAAATCGCGGGTATCACCGCAGCAACGGGGTTGCCGGGAGCCTATTACGACTGGGAGAGTCAACCGGGTGTGCCGGCTGGATATCGAGTAGAGTTTCTCCCTCGTCTCAGCAAACTGATCGCTGTGCGCCCAGAACTGATTGCTGAATTCTCTCCTGACGAACCGATACGCCCCGCGCTAGGACTTGGAGCAACAGTGTTACCGTCAGCTACTTACAAATCGCGTTACGTGGCGGACCTCAACCTAGGCTACGATCCCGGAATACGCGCAGAGTACTTTCACGTGTTTGATGGCAGGGATTATTTCGTCAGCCCCGGCGTAATTGTGCAACAATACAATTACAACGTGTACAGCGGCACTACGCGGACTGATTTTCAACGACTGAGAGCAGCCGGGTCCTTTCACGCCGGAATCGGTACGGGGCGTTTCTCCCGGTTCACCATAGGGGTACTAGCAGGGTACGATTCCTACAGCCAGCGAGTGACCGCGAATGGTGTGACCGCGGAGAGCGGCCCGTTTGCGAATCTGGAAACCGGTTGGATCCGCAACACTCAGGATTCGGGTGCTCTACCGACTAAGGGCGCCTTGCTTGAGGGGTCGTTGGGATACAGCTTTCGAAGCAATCCGTTTCCTTTCCTGGTCAATCGGTTCAGCATCTTTCATCCGTTCAATAGCCGCGCATCCGTTTTTCTTACGACGAACCAAGAGAGCACTTTCGGCATTAACCCATCTTTTTACGATCAGTTCACCTATGGCGGCCTTGGCCAACTGGAGGCGTATCGGTATCAGGAATTTCACGCGAACACGCTGATGAGTGCCAGCGGTGGTGTCTTGTTTCACGTTGGAAAAACAAAACTGTTCTCGCTAGACCCGAGGTTAGCCGGCCTGTACGAGGTCGCGCGTCTCGATTTGGGATCGCAGCGCTGGCAAACGCACCAGAGCATCTCCGTAGGCGCACTTCTCGCCACCCCTGTTGGCACGTTGGGGTTTACGGTTGCAGTCGATGAACAGCAGAAACTTCGCGTTCGCCTATCAATCGGCCGGTTTTGACTCGTCCGAACCGAGTTCCGGCTTTTTGCGAAGTTGGGCAGCGGCGACTGTTCAGATGGCGTCGTCAGCGACAAATCCCGATCTCTAGAAATCGAGGTTGAGCTGGCTATCGCGATGCCGGCCCGCGCACGATCTGCACAAAACCATCCGGGCGAATCCACTTGACGAATGCGGCACGCACTTGCTCTGCAGTCAGCCCAAAGTAGGTTTTTGCCTCCCGCTCGGTTTCGTCGAGCGGCAAACCAATCTGGGTCCGCTCAAGCAGACCGTCGGCGATGCTGTCCTGGCTCGATTCGCGCAACGGAATCTGACGCAGGAGCAAAGCCTTGGCCTGTTGCAACTCGGCCGGAGTGACGTCGAGACTCTTCATCGCGACCAAATCTCGTTGAATCAGTTCCCGCGCCTTGGTTGTGTTTCTAGGGTCGCACGCATAGGTCACCGTGTAAACAGCGCGAGTTTTCGTGGCGTCTAGGCGAACGTCCACGGTGTAGACATACCCGCTGGTCTGTCTTAGATCATGGTAGAGGCGCGTCGCGTAGAACCCCCCGCCTAGAACATGGTTGCCAAGCTGCAGAGGGTAGTAGTCGGGATCGAACCGATTGATGGGAATCATTTGAGACAGGGTCACCGAATCCTGCAATTGGGTGGGGTCTGAAATGGTGGCGGCCGAAGGTTGGTTTGGCCCGACGGCAGGCAACTCCACGTCGGGCTTGGCCCCGGCAGCTCTCCACGGCCCGAACCATTTTTCTACCACCGCGCGAGCCTCGTCGGGCGTCACATCGCCGATTACGACCATGGTGGTCAGGTCGGGACGCATGGTTTTTTCGTAGTAATTCTTAAGGTCGCTAAGCGTCACTGACGACACTGTCCCCGGGGTTATCTCGCGAAGGTCAGGATCGTCCGAGGGTAGAAGACCAACCGAAAGCGCACGCTCGGTTCGATAGCTCGGGCTTTTCCTACGGCCTGCAATGAATTGGGCGAACTGCTGCTGAGTGATGTTGAACGCTTCAGCAGGCAAAGCGGGGTTCATTTCGTTGTCAGCCAGCAGCTGCATGCCCCGCGAAAAATCCTCCTTCAGCACAGCGAGGGAAAAGTCGTACCCTCCGGACTGCTCGGCAGCGATATCGTCCAATGCCTTTTGGAAGGCGATACGGTCCAGCGTCCTGGTTCCGTAGGAAAACAGGCCGTCCAGCAAGTCTGATATGCCTTCTTGGCCGCGGGGGGCTTGCAGGTTGCCGTTGTGCCGAACGCTGCCGCGTACTGTAACCGTCGGAGTTATCGTCACCTGCCGCACGATGAGTCGAATGCCGTTGGGTAGCACCGTTTCGACCGGAAGAGGCACCGCTCCGGGGAGATCGAGGGACAGAAGCCTCGACGACGCCCACGAGGGCAATACCACCGGTTTGGTTGGAATGGAGGTCAACTGCTCACTTCCTCCGAATCCCTTTTCCGGAACAGGCTCGCCCGAGGGCACGGGTTTGAGCGTTGCCGTGATGGAATTTGTGGCCGTCAAATATTGTTTTGCCAAGCGGTTGACATCGCCGGTGGTAACTCGTTTGGCTCGTTCGACGTCTTCATCCGGCGATTCCAGGCCGCGGGCTGCAAGCGCATCCGACCAAGCTTCCGCCAAACCCGGAATGGAATTGCGGCGAAACTGGGCAGCGGCGATGACTCTTCGCTTGGCGGCTTCCACCAGGTCCGCGGGCACGCCGTTGACCGCGTAATCTTCAACGATCTTTCGCATCTCTGCGACAGCCGGCTCCGCATCCCCGGCGGCGGGGAGGGCCGCAGCGGCGAACGCCACGCTTGCTTTGCGATAGGTTTCCGCGAGATCGAAGTCGGTTTGCAGGGCCTTGCCTTGCGGCACCATGGCGTAGAGATTTGCCCGCTCGCTGCCCAGCACGTCGGCCAAGATCTGCGCCACTGCGAAATCTGGACTATCCGTGCCGGGCAAGCGGTATGCAATAAAAGCCAGCAGGTAAGGAAGATTGCTTTCGAGCGTGACGTTTTCCGACTTCACCGGTTGCAACCTGATTCCCGGACGGGGCGGCAGCTGCTTCCGCGGAATCGTGCCGTAAAGTTCTTTTACCCGGGCAAGTACGGCCTCGGGCTGCACGTCACCGGCAATCACGAGGATCGCATTGTTCGGTGCATACCAATCTCGATAAAAGCGCTTCAGCATTTCCCCGGTGGTGGCATCGAAAGATTCCTTGGTCCCGAGTGGGTCGTGCGAGTAAGCGGTACCGGCGAACATATCCTGATTTAGACGCGTGAGGAATTTGTACGTAGGGTTGGAAAGATCGCGCGCGACTTCCTGCTCGATGGCACCCTTTTCTTCTGCCCACTCTTGTTGCGAATCATCGATACCCCGCATACAGGCGGAGTCGACGCGCAGAGCTATGTCGAGGTCCGCCGCCGGAACAGTGGAAAAAAATTGGGTGATGTGCTGCTGCGTGTCTGCGTTGCCGAAGCCACCCAACTGTGCAAAAATCGCCGAGATTTGATCAGCTGTGAGCCCAGAACAGCCGCGAAACGCCATATGCTCTTGTGCGTGCGCCATTCCGGGAAAGCCTGCGGGGGTTTCGTCGCCTCCGACGAGGTAGTTTTGCTCTACGGTTACGACAGGAGCCAGCGGGTTCCGCACCACAACAACTCTCATTCCATTGTCGAGCGTTAACCGGGAGACGTCGGTGGTTGGCAGCGAACGCAGCGAAGCCTTTGCTTGAGGCTGAGTGGGTTCGAAGCGCGCATCGAGGGTTTGCGAGACAATTCGGGCGGCTCCCAAAACGGCCACTAGGCAGGCCGCCACGACGAAGCTCGCACGAAAGGGGCCAGCTTGCCATTTCAGCATGGTCATCGGGTAACCCTCTGAAACCCGCAGAAGCCGCCACTGGCGTTCAGGCTTTTGCGCTGACAAAAACGACGGTCGCAGCACGTCTCGCTCGGCCCCCTCATCTTCGTCGTTGTGGCACCGCCTTGGCCTTTCCGGTGCTAGCCCTGTCAGGACTGATCAGTTCACACATGGGATGAAGGAAAACTCGGGCCCACCGCTGCGGCCAGATGGCTCGGCGAAACTGAAGTCCGGCTCTCACTAAAAAGACGGAGACACCAGTCTTCATGCCAGCCCTTGCCGACTTCCTTTCTCGTTCGACTTCGAAAAAAAGGTTTGGGAACCGGCCGAAGTGATCATGCAGCCCAGACTGTCCATCGCCGCTATGTCGATAACGAGCGACTGGGTTTAGCTCAGCTGGCGAAATATCCGGTTCTCCGGTTCACTCCAAACCTCGGAAGCGGCGACGAGGGAAGCTTGTACTGGTTTCGTCAGTGGACGATGGACCGGCGCCTCAACTCACTCTCGTCCCCTTGGGCAGGCAGGTCTGCCGAGGTCACAGATCCTCTAAGCCGAGTCGAACGATACTACTGTCATCACTTCTGCGATTGGTTGCAATCACCAATCACCGTCGCGATCATTCGCAGGCGAAGGTCCGTTATGGTTGTTGCGTTCCCTGTAGTTGAGGATGGGCTCGTAGCGTTGTGATGCTCCAAAACACCGGTGACCCTTACCTGTTTATTTACATAGTGTGAAAGATCCTTTTCCGTCTCGATCGGATAGGTATCGTTCTCGGTTTTCAAAGAATAACCGTGATCGCTTTGTACGACGCAGCCGGTAATGCTTTGCACCATCGCGCCGCCCGAAGCTCGTCCCTGAGAAGTTGGCGGTTCTTGCTGCTGCGGCGACGCATTTTGGTCCTCATTTTGCTGGTTCACGGTTGTACCGAGGAGGAGGTTGCCGCGCAAGGCGCCTGCCGAAATAGTCAAGAACATGATAAGCATTAAGTTGATCACACTTCGCATAGTCTTACTCCCTTGGGTGCCGGATTGTTGGCCGACCAAGGCATCGTCGTGCTCAGCACACACCCAGATCGGCGCTATACACACAAGACTACTTTTTGCCCGCCGTTTAGAACTACCGCCAAGACCTGAGATCGCCGTAATGGTTGACGTAACATCGGTGATTTCACTCATCTGAGGCTGGCGCGAGAATGTGTGTTCTTGTTGGAGAGTAGTTCGATCGGTTTCCCGTGCCTCGATGCATCTAGGTCGCTTCCCATCGGGTCCTGAGAAACCATGAAGGTTCGAAGTTTGGCAACTTGACGGTGATTCCGGATTCGACTAAATTGCCGAATACCGCCCTTGGCTACATCCATAATAATCCGCGTTCTGGTCGTGGACGATTACGAGCCCTGGCGTTCTTTCGTCTCTTCCAGACTTCAAAGACTGCCGGAATATCAAGTGATCGGCGAGGCATCGGACGGGCTCGAAGGAGTTCGGAAAACCGAAGAATTGCAACCCGACCTAATCCTGTTGGACGTTGGCCTCCCCTCACTCAACGGAATCGAAGTCGCTCGCCGAATCCGAGAGGTTTCTCCTGCGTCCAGAGTCCTTTTCGTGAGCCAAAACTGCTCAGTGGACTGGGCGACAGAAGCCTTGAGTGCCGGGGCAGGCGGATACGTTGTCAAGTCCGATGCGGCGAAGGATTTATTGCGAGGCATAAAGGCGGTTCTTGAAGGCAAGCGGTTTATCAGCGCAAGCCTGGCACATCACTTCCTCCAAGCCACGATGTTGAGTATGACTCCGACAACGCTCCCGTGGCTGATCACTTTCATTGCGGGGATTGGTTAACCGTCCGAGTGCCCTGTTCCAGCAACTTCCATACGCGGTTTCACCCGGCCGCCCGTTGAGAGTTTGGCTCCATGCCAAGGGGAACGCGCACGTGGATGGTGGTCCCGTCCATCGGCTTGGACCGAATTTCGATCATTCCATTTACCAGCCGAACTCTCTCCCCCATGCTAGTGAGTCCCAGCCCTCTGCCATGCTTTGCTGCTTCCAAATCAAATCCCTTGCCAAAATCCCTGATCAGGAGATGAACCTCTCCTGAGTCTTCACTTAGCCCTATTTTCACGCGTTTCACGCCACTGTGCTTGGCAGCGTTGTGCAAAGCTTCTTGCAGAACTCGAAACAGACAAAGGCCGACTTCCGGTGGAAAACCGCCTTCAACATCATGTTCAAAGTCGATTTGGATACGCTGCCTCTCCCCGAATTCCCTGCACCAGCTTTTGATGCCAGTAACGACGCCGAGATGTTCCAACTGCGAGGAATGCAGGTCGTGCGACAAGGATTGCACCCCAGCCGATATCTGTTTTGTCTGCTGTCGTAACTCGAGCATGCGGCTCAAAACTTCCGGGGGCAAATCAGGCCAGATTTGTTGGACTTGGTCGAGATCGATTGTCAACATTGCCAGTCTTTGACCGATGTCGTCGTGAAGCTCTCTTGCGATCCGGGCTCGTTCTTGTTCCTGTGCTTCAACCAGTTTTCGGCTCATGCCCGAAAGCGTCTCTTCCGCGAGTTTGTGGTCGGTGACATCAACACAGGAACCTATGTAGCCAGCAAAGGATCCATCTTTATGAAACCTTGGCACCCCGATGTCGAGCATCCATCGGTATTGTCCATCGTACCTTCGCAACCGGCATTCCTTTCTAAAGGGCTGCCGCTGATCGAACCCACGACAATAAGCATCATGGCATCGCTGATAGTCCTCAGCGTGGATAATTCCGGCTAGTCCATTCTTGAGCTCGGCCTCCGAGAGTCCCGTAAAGTCCAGCCAACGCTGATTGAAATATGTAGGCTCCTTGTCCAGTCCTGACATCCAGATCATCACCGGTGCTGTGCTGGCAACCAAACGGAACCGTTGTTCGCTCTCGTGCAGTATCTCCTCGGCCCGTTTGCGCTCCGTGACGTCGCTCATCATCGCCAGCGCCCCCTCGAATTCTCCGTTGTTTTTGAACAGGGGGGATGCTGCCATTCGCACCCACAATTCCGAACCGTCCTTTCGCCGGAGCCTTTCCTCAAGCTGCTCGCACCGTCCTTGCCGCCGCCCGCTTAAGACTTGCCTTTTATATTCAACATCCTCCGAGAAATAGAAATCGAACACACTACGCCCGATCATTTCTCTTAGCTCGTATCCCAGCATCTGCGCCATCTGTCGATTCACATACGAGGTATGAAGTTCCGAATCAAGAAGCCAGATTCCTTCGTTTGCAGTCTCAACTATTCTGCGATACCGGATTTCACTTTCCTTGATTGTCGCCTTCGCCTGTTTATCACCATCGACTAGAGCGGCCAAAAACATGAAGGGCGTGGCCGCAAACAGGAGGAAAAGTTGGAGCGAGAAAACCTCGTTAATCGTTCCTTGTCCTACGAAAGGTCCATGCCCATGAACGGCGCCCCACATGGCGACAAAGGCGACGATTACAAGTGAAATGCAGGTTCCCATCGCACCGAAACGTAAAGCAGACCACAGCAGAAACGGCACCAGCGAATAAAGCATCTCTGGGCGGCTTGTGGTTGAAGATGCAAAGGTGAAGTATCCGCAGATGAACAGCCCAACCATAATGGCCATTGCTTCCAGGCAGTAAGCCGTCGAGTGAGGTCGGCGGGCCGTCACTGTATACGCCAAACCCAAGATTGCCGGCGTGACGGTAAGAAGGGCTAATCCTTCCGTTAAGACGCCGCCTCTCCAAAAGATCCAATAGGCCCCTTGGAAAGCTGTGGCAGAAACAAACGCCGCACAAATCGGAGCCAGGATCACGGCGACCAGAAAATAATTTGCAAATGAGGCTATGCTCTCCAGCCGAACCACACAGCCGAAGACGTACCTCAAGCCTACCGCCGCAACAAAGACCTCGATGGTGTCAGCCAAGATGAGGATGCTGCTGGCACGAAACGACATGCCGAAGGTCAGCAGGTCACATATCAAGAATCCAGCAAATCCTGCCGTGGCTATGATGGGCCATACCTTCCTCTCAGCGAGTAAAAGTAGCGCAACCAGCAGAGCGCAGCCCGGCCAAACAGGCCACAACATTTGCGGCCGCAAGACGAGCACTCCCCCAACTAGCGCCGCGAAGTAGCAAAGGACTGTCGTGACAGTGGCGGTTGCGACAATTGAAATGGGAGAGTCCGGCTTGATCAGGGGTTGAGACACTGCGCTGGCGGTATCTGCGGCAGACCACGGCACAACGATGGAGTCTAGGACATTTGAAAAAGAATGTCTATCTTGCAGAACTCGAAACAGACAGACTCGATCGGAAATCCATGAGAGTTAGAGTCAAAGTTAAAGTTAAAGTCCGAATCAGCGGACCATGAAGGGCACCCGCCGACTTCGCCTTCGGCCTGCGTCGGGGCCGTCGTTCTTGACCGGCTGGCCCGGTTCGTTCAACATCACCTGCGAAGCAATGGCAAAAGCGTGCCGGGTCTGAGACGAAAGACAGCTGGCGTCGCTTGAGCTCCCAGCAGGGTCGCGCTGGCGAGGAAAAAAAGCAAGGCAGGCGAACCTGCATCGAACCATGCCTCCTGAACGCATGGGGGCGCAGTTTGCACGAAAAAGGCACGGGAAGAATCGCGAACCCATGAATAATTGATGAAATCAGATGTTGAACGACCAGATCATCTCCCATCACCATTGACGTGCCATTCACGAGATTGAACTGCTCTTGCCTATCGAGAGCATTGTGCCCATCGATCAGAAAGGCACGCCCTCCAGAGGAGAAAGTTCCACCACCCTCTCATCAGCCGATGCGCGTTATCTCTTCGTGCTGCCGGGTGTGCTCACTTCAAGGCTTCCAAACGCATGCACTTTCGTTTATTGCTTGAAGAACAGGCTGGCGGCCACTTGCTTTTCACCCTGCATCCGACTTCATATCGACCTACTGACCAAACACCTGTAGTTGTCGGGATCGGCGGTTCGTTTGGCTTTGCTCAGATGTCCCTCGGCCATTTTCGATCAAACATTTCGAAATCTGTGGACGCACACGGATTCTTTGCAGCGGTCGCCGTCACGCTCGCGCCTGGCATTGGAGGCACGGCATCGGCTTTTAGCATCGTTTGTCCGTTGCTCCTCAGACCGCTGCCTTACACAAATCCGCAGGAGTTGGTCCGTGTGTTCCCGAGCAGACTCCGAACCACGAAGCCGACCAAAGCGATTTTTTCCTGACAAATTTCTTAGATTTTCAAGAGAAGAACCTCGCCTTCACTGACCTGGCTGCCTATTGTGGTTTCCACCACAACCTAGTCAGGCGCGCCGACGCCGAGCAAGCGGATGGAACGGCAGTTTCGGCCAGCTTTTTCGACATCCTCGGGGTTCATGCTGCCCTCGGACCCACCTTTCTTCCAAATGAAGATAGCTATTCGTCCCCTCGCGTTGTGATCCTAAGCAACGGCTTGTGGTCTGAGGAGTTTCACCGCGACCCGGGCATAGTCGGGAAAAGCATCGTGCTGAAAGGCGGTCCTTTTTTATGTCGTGGGCGTCATGCCTCGGAGCTTTCGTACCCTGGACGATGACCGAACATCGTTCCCTTTGAGCAGAACAGATTTGTCCTGATCGGATGCCATGGCCTGATCAACAGTCCTGGGAGTTGTGGCCGGGTTACCTCCACGTACTCGGCTGGATCAGCGGGCTCGGATATGAACCGCATTCGCCGGTCAGATGCATGCTGCATATCCCAGCGCGGACAGGGGATCGGCACAGTCGTCATGTCTTTGCAACGGCCTCTGGTGGGTGACATGCAAAGATCTTTGCTCTTGACACTCGGCATTGTCGTTTTCGTTTTTGTTAATTGCGAGTAGCAAGGTCGCCATCCCGATGCTCGCCCGGGTTCACAGTTGAACCCACGAATTGGGGATACGGCTCGCCTTGGGAGCGACTTTGCCTCGCATCCTTACTGATGTTCTCAACTGATGTTCTGACCGAGAGCGTCATCTTCCGACTACACTGCATTCTGCGAAGGGTACGATCGGCGATGGAGGCGGCTGTGCGTTCTCAGCCGGTTACGTTTTGTCGTCCTTGATCTCAGGATTGGTACTTCGACCTCAACTAGTCGTGAGTCCAGTGGTTGTGGTTGAGCTGGAAATCGTGGAGCCGGTTGACATCGTCGTTCAACACATCTCGATCGCGGGGAGAAAGCCGTTGGTCGTTAGCCGACTTTTTGAGCGAATCAATGGCGTCATTCAGAAGACCGTTGTCGAAACGGCCTTGATCGAGGTCGGCCTGCATTTTGGTGAGTTCCTCCTTGGTCTTGTCAAGACGCGCATTTTCTTTTTCGCTCGCATTTCGAGCACTCCAGATATGCTCAACATCTTGCCTGACATAAGAGAACACGTGAGGCCGCCATTGGTCGCCATGGTAGCGCTCATCCCGATCGTGATACCAGTCCTGTGCAAAAGCAATCGATGTTACCGATGCCAGAGTCAACACGGCTATCATGCTCTGTTTCATATCTACTCCTTTGCTCCATTATCTCGGACACATCCTACCGTGCGCAAATGAACGTCGTGTTCCAACTCAGGTAAGGGGCGCCCCAATTCAAATCGACCAGGTCTAAAGGCTATCATCATCGTTCCATAACAAATTCGGCTCCCAGCCTCGGGGTCACCGCCGACATTCAAGTCCGCAAATTGGCTGTAGCAACCCGCTACCATTGACGGGCACCAAATGCGACGTTGTAGATGTCGTCTGACCCTGTCCCATTTGGGTGCAAGAAAATCGGGAGCAGTCGCGGGCTCGCGCCTTTCCGAGTATCGAAACCCTTATCGTTCTCCGAGTTTGCTGGTACGAACCGACCTGGTTATTCTCGGATTTGCGATGTCGGGGCACCACCATCAAAGAGCGTGGGCTTGCGGTGCTCATCTCTGTCCTCCCGACGAACTCGCAGATGAGTAGCGCGTGGCCGACCAGTTTGTAGACCGGATATTTCCGACGCTTGCTTGGCGCTGGCGTCGTGACATGACGTCAAGTCCGTCAAGTACCCCGTCTTCGACGTAAACGTTGCGAGGCAGTGGGCGGTCCGGGTAATCGATTGCGAAGGCAAGATGCGCACTTCGCTAGCCTCATCTCGCCGATGTGCTCTCGCCGGTCGTTGACTCCCAACTGAGTCGGTCGCCGTCTGCGTTAACGAGGCTGAGATTGCCCACACGTCGAAAAGGCTCTCCACCGTCCCCGAAGGGACCAAACCGCCGCGACTTCTTTTCTTCGGCTAGCAGCTTTCTTTTCTGCTGGCGTGGTTCTCCAAAGCTGGGCAGTCGGAATACGCTGTTCGCCTGTTTCTAGGGGGAGGGCGCGAGGAAACCGCTCTCCCGAGAGGTTTGGCGATCTAAGCGGCCTTGACCTTAGCCGTGGCAGCCTCTTCAACAAGGGCTGCAACGGCCTGAGGCTGCGACACGTAGATGGCATGGCTGCCTCGGACTTCGACCACCTTGGAGCCCGCTCTTTTCGACATAGCACGCTGCGCGTCCGGCGGAATCATCTTGTCCTCAGTGACAACCAAATACCAGCTCGGCTTCGTTCGCCACGCCGGTTCGGTAATCGCGCCATTGACAGCTTCAAGTCCCCACGGCACCTGAGAATCAGCCATGAATGCGGCTTTCTCCGGATCAACGTCCGCGGCAAAGGATGCGGGAAACGCCTTCTTGTCCAGGAACAGGAATCCATCCTGCGGCGGCGCAATCGGCGGCACCGGCGCGCCGGGTGGCGGGTTTTTGATGAGTGCGCCAACGGACTCACCTTTGTCCGGAGCAAAGGCGGTGATGTATACGAGGGCGGCAACGTTCGGGTGGGTTCCCGCTTCGGTGATCACCGCTCCCCCGTAGGAATGACCGACGAGAATGGCTGGACCATCCTGGGACTCAAGGATGCGCTTGGTTGCCTTCACGTCGTCGTGGAGTGAAATGGTTGGGTTTTGGACAATGCTTACCTTATAACCCTTCTTCTTGAGGATTTTGTAGACGCCTTCCCAGCCTGCGCCGTCCACAAAACCACCGTGGACCAGAACGACATTTTTCATGAGTGCCACTCCTTTCCAAATTGGATGCGATGAGAAAAATCGTAGCACGACGACTGTCGAGAGCGCATCGCGAGATATAGAGGATTTTTTTCTGCTCCCGGATCACAGATAAATACCTCATTGGGGTAAACAGGGTAATCTGTGCTCAGAGTTCAAAGATAAGCACAAGGGGGCCGACTAGCCAAGGGCTTCGCCCTTGATATCCCATAGGGTTAGAGAGCAATAGAGGGCGAAGCCCTTGGCTAGGAGTTAAACCAGAGTTCAACGGGCTCGAAGAAGCGCCCGCCAGTTAAGCTTTTTGTTTTCTCACGACAAGGAGCTGACCCATGAACGCTTTCTACGAGCACCACAAAGATCATATTCGATTCCACTACCGTTGCTTCGGCCGCATCCTGCTGAACGATCATCGGAGAAGCCGACGGCCCCGAAACCCGGCCCCAATCGACGCTCATTACTACACCATTCGAGCCGAGATGTGCGCCGTATTCCAGGAGCTGGGAATCGCTGCTTGATATCGACAATTATTTTGTCCGAGTTTCGCGCTAAGCGCCTAATCCCAACTGTTGCAAGTCGATTTCACTTCAAATTTCGACGTCTTTCGATCACGTTCAGACCGGAGCGTTTGTCGCGGTAGCCGAGGACTAGGCGTTTAGCGCTCGCTCCCCCGAGCCTCCAACAGTGTGCGGCGAGGAGACTCAAATCTCGCTCG
>JASHRE010000376.1 GCA_030037515.1 Candidatus Sulfotelmatobacter sp. | reverse complement strand
CCGACCCCAATTGGGACGAAGTGGCAGTAGAAGGGAAGAACTACGCCGGTGGCGAAGTGCCTCTGCGGATGTTCAACTACGTGTCGCCTGGTTATTTCCACGCGATGGGCACACGTATCGTTGCGGGTCGAGATTTCACTTGGACCGACATCTACGGCCTTCGGCCAATGGTCATGGTCTCCGAAAACTTCGCTCGTGAATCATGGGGTTCGGCGGCGGCCGCCGTCGGCAAACGAGTTCGGCAGTTTACGAACATGCCCTGGCAAGAGGTGATCGGTGTCGTCGAAGATGTCCGCGTGCACGGGGTCGACAAGGACGCGCCCCCCATTCTCTACTGGCCCGCGATGCTCAACGATCCATACACGGCGACGCCGACGATCGATGGACCGAATTCGGTGACTTTCGCCATTCGCAGCGAGCGTGTCGCGGAACAAGACTTCATCAACAAGCTGCAGGAAGCGGTTTGGTCCGTGAACTCCGATCTGCCTCTGGCCAACATCCGCACCATGCAGAACATCTATAGCCGCTCCCAAGCGCGCACCTCCTTCACGCTGGCGCTGCTGGCGGTGGCTGGCTCTATGGGATTGGCTCTCAGCATCATGGGCGTTTACGGCGTCATCTCGTACGCGGTTTCACAGCGTACCCGCGAAGTCGGCATTCGCCTCGCGCTCGGCGCCCAAAAGAGCGAACTGCATTGGATGTTCGTTCGGTCCGCGCTGGCGCTGGCTAGCTTCGGGATCGCGCTTGGCCTGATCGCGTCAGCTGCGCTCGTGCAATTGATGAAAGCGTTGCTGTTTGGTGTGCACCCGCTCGATCCGTGGACTTTCATCACGGTGCCGCTCATGCTGACCGTTGCGGCATTACTAGCCAGTCATCTCCCAGCCCGCCGCGCGGCCAAAGTCGATCCCGTGGTGGCGCTGCGCTATGAATGAGAAACAAACATGACCGCAATCCTTCAAGATCTTCGCCACGCAGCGCGGCAGTTGCGCAAGAGCCCGGGATTTAGCGGCACCGCTATCGTTACCCTGGCTGTGGGAATCGGTGCGACTACCGCGATGTTTTCGGTGGTTCTCGACGTGTTGCTGCGTCCTTTGCCGTATCCGGCTCCCGAGCAACTCGTGGTTATTCGTGAAAACATTTCCACGCCAAGCCAAGAATTCACGGATCTTCCGATCAACGCGAACCACTTCGTTTTCTGGCAGCAGCAGAACCGTTCGTTCACTTCCGTTGCCGCGCTCCGGCCATTTTCCATGCCCGTCGGTGGCACGGAAACCGAGGAGATTGGCGTCGCCGAGGCGACATCCGAGTTAATTTCTACCTTCGGTTTCCAGCCGCGTCTTGGCCGCACGTTTACTGAGGAAGAAGAGAAACCCGGACACAATGTGGTCCTGCTCACCGACGGATTCTGGAAACGCCGCTACGCTGGTGATCCGGCAATCGTCGGAAAGACAGTCCCGCTCGATGGTATGCAGTATTCAGTCATCGGAATCTTGCCTCCGGAGTTCACGCTGCCCGATGCGCGTGCGCTTTCCGGGAGCGACAAGCGCATCGAAGCCTTGGTTCCCTTTGCATGGACCCCGGAGCAACTCCAGCAAATTGAAGGCGACCATGATTACTTCGGCGTCGCTCGGCTGAGACCTGGAGTCAGCGTTGTGCAGGCAAGTGCAGAGCTGAACGCGCTGCAACGGCAAATCAGCCAGCAGACGCCCGACAAGGCGAACCTGACTGCGACGCTGATTCCGTTTCAGGAGTATCTGGTTGGCTCGAGCAGAAGAGTTCTGCTGCTCTTGCTGGCGGCGGTAAGTGGCCTGCTTCTGATTGCCTGTATCAATCTCACAAATCTCTTGCTTGCTCGCTGGGCTGGCCGCGGACATGAATCGGGCGTGCGCATCGCGCTCGGCGCCAGCCGGGTCCAGATCATGCGGCACGCATTGATGGAACCATTCGTGCTCGCGGTCTTCGGCGGCGTGCTCGGAATATTGTTGGCGCGGTTGGGACTCCCGCTGCTCGTGCGTCGTGTGCCCTGGGGTCTGCCGGGGCTCGCCGAAGTTCACGTCGACACGGCGGTGCTGTGTTTCGCGCTCGCTATTTCTCTGCTCGTGGCGATGAGTTGCGGTCTGCTTCCCGCCTGGCGCTCAGCGCGGGGCGCTCCGCAGTCCGAACTGCATAGTGAGAACCGCACCGCCAGTGAATCTCTCGCGGTCAAGCGCCTGAAGCAAAGCCTGATCGTCGCGGAAGCGGCGGCTGGCGTCACGCTGGTCCTGTTGTCGGCGCTATTCCTCACCAGCCTGACGAAATTGATGCATGTGGACCGCGGCTTCCAGACCGAGCACGTGCTCAGCGCCAGTGTCGTGTTGCCGAGTGGTCAATATGGCGATTCCGCCGACGCACGGAATACTTTCTATGAGCGCATGACGGAGCGTCTTCGCCAGGTTCCCGGAGTAAGCAACGCCGGAGCGGTCAGTGTTCTTCCGCTCGATGGCGATAACTGGGGCGACCTGATCACGAAAACCGGCGACACCAGGCCAGCATGGCAACGCCCGGGTGGCCACTTCCGCTGGATCACCCCCGGATATTTGGAGACTCTGCGTGTTCCGCTGTTGGCAGGCCGCTTTTTCACCGAGGCCGATCGTGGCCGCAACGTCGCACTGATCTCTGAGCGGGCAGCCCGGACTGTTTGGCCCAACGAAAATCCGGTTGGTCAAAGGTTCACCCGCTTTGATAGGAGTGAGACCCCATTCGAAATTCTCGGAGTGGTGGGCGATATTCGTACCGTCGATCTGGCCCAAAAACCGCCGCGGATGGTCTACGTCCCATACTGGTATCGCAGCCGAACCGAAGCTGCCTTGGTTTTGCGCAGCCCGGTCGATCCGACCGCATTAGTCGGTGCGGTTCGTAAGGCTATCCGCGAGGTCGATACCCAGGTTGCGGTTCCGAACATTCGCACTATGGAAGACGTGGTCGACGTCTCGGTGGCGGCCCGCCGATTTCAGATGCAGCTTCTGCTGACGTTCGCGATTTGCGCTCTGCTGCTCGCGGCATTGGGCACCTATGGTGTCGTAGCTTATAGCGTCGTCCAGCGTACACAGGAAATCGGCATTCGCATGGCCCTGGGTGCGAATCGCACAGATGTGTATCGAATGATCCTGGCAGAAGCGGTCGCTCCCGTGCTCATCGGAGCGACGGCCGGGGTAGCCTTGGCATCCATCGCCGGGCGAATCATCACCAACCTACTTTTTGAAGTGCACGCGACCAACCCACTGATCGCAGCGATCTCGTGTTCGATTCTGATGGTTATCGGGGTGGTTGCGTCGCTAATACCGGCAGCAAAGGCTGCGCTGGTCGAACCGATGAATGCGCTGCGAGCCGAATAAAGCCTTTGGCCGTTTTCGCTGAAGCGAGTGAGGAAAGATCGTGAATAGACTGATTCAAGACCTTCGCTACGCGGTGAGGCAGTTGCGCAGGAGCCCCGCCTTTACGGTGATCGCACTTGCCATCCTGGCCCTTGCGATTGGCGCAAATACCGCAATCTTTTCAGTGGCCGATGCGTTGCTGCTGAAAAGCCTGCCGTACGCGCGTCCCGAACGCATCGGCACGATTTTCACCAGGACCACGGGTCCCGCCGCATCTGATGAGCGGCATCATTTGAATGGCGAACAGTGGGAATTGCTGCGCGATCAGGTTCCCGCTCTTATGTCGGCTATCTCGGGTACGCGAACTTCCTTCGTGAATCTTGAAGCGGCATCGCATGCCCAATATGTCCAAGCTGCACGCATCTCCGCCCATTATTTGGACGTTCTAGCGATTCGGCCTCTCATCGGCCGCAACTTCTCCGAATCGGAAGACCTTCCCCATGGGCCAAATGTTGCGATCCTCAGCTATGGTCTCTGGCGCGACACCTTTGCTTCCCGCACCGACATTGTCGGGCAGTCGCTACTGCTCAAGGGCGAGCCATACGACGTAATCGGAGTCCTCCCCGAGGGCGCGACGACACCGCTGAACGCCACAGTTTACACCGCGCTGCAAGCCAGTCTTCAAGGAGAAGGGACCGGAACAAACTTCGAGTGTATTACCCGGTTGCGTGATGGCGCGACTTGGCAAGAGGCGGACGCTCAAATCAACCGCGCCTGGCTACATCGCTCGAATCGTTACGAATTGGCCGACAATCCCGACGCAACCGTCACCTACTACTCGGTTCCGCTGCAGCGAGGACAGACCGCGACCCTTCGCCCGCAAGTGCTCGCACTCATGCTGGCAGCGGGAGTGATTTTGCTGATCGCATGCGCGAATCTTGCCGGCCTGACGCTGGTGCGCGTGCTGCGGCGTCGCCCGGAGATCGCAACCCGCGTTGCACTCGGAGCTTCGCCGTGGCAAGTCCGCAGGCAGTTATGGGTTGAAAGCCTCTTGCTGGCTCTGCTCGGCGGACTTGCCGGCCTGGTGACCGGATTCATTGCCTTGCGCGGTCTGCTGCTTCTTCTTCCGGAGCACTTTTCCCCGGTGCACGACAT
>JASHRE010000375.1 GCA_030037515.1 Candidatus Sulfotelmatobacter sp. | reverse complement strand
AGGTCCGTGCATAGTGCCGACAACCTGTTGCAGAATCACCGCCATTTTTTCTTCTTCGAGACGGTAGGGAGTCGCTCGCACGTAGGCCTTCGCATGTTGGCTGAAAGTCGAAGCGTATACACGCTTGATAGCCTCTGACAGTTCGTCGAGCCGCACCTGGAGATCCGGATGCTGGTCGGCCAGCATGAACGTTTCGTAAACGCCAGTAAAAGGTTGATATTGCGAGTCCTCAAGCAAACTCGAAGAACGCACGGCCAGTGGATAATGGACTTCTTCGAGGAAGGCTTTCAGATTTCCCTGCAAAGCCACGGGCAACGAAGCCTCCAGAAAACGCTGCTGGATTTCAGTGTCGTCGTCGCAATGGAGCGCGAAATCTCCCAGATTATTTTCCGCCAGAAACTGATCGAACACGTCCGTCGCGAGCACTACGGCCGGCGGAACGGCGATCCGTACGTTGGGAAATCGACGCGCGATGCGGCCGGTGCGCAGCAGGTGACGGACGAAAGCCAGGCCGCGAGCCTTGCCGCCCAGCGAGCCGGAGCCCATTCTCAAGAAACTTAATTCTGACGGTTTATAAGTCTCGGCTTTGAAATCGCCGATCAAGACCTCGCTCTGTTCACGCCGATAATCATTGATCGAATTGATGAGGTCGCGGCGCAGGTGCTCTGGACCGCTGAAATCGGAAACCTTTCGCGGGCGCAGCTTAGCCGCGAGAGCAAATTCTGTACGCGCCATCAACCAGTGCGAGAAGTGATTCCGCTGCGCGTGATACATCAAGCTCTCGGCCGGCAGTTTTTCGAGCATCTCCTCGAGTTCGTTCAAATCCTTGGCCCGCCCGACCTCGTGCTGGTCCGGCATGCCGAAAACGAAATCGCCGAATCCGAACGAATCGGTCAGAATTCGCCGCAGATCTCTCAATAGAGTAGGTGATCGCTTTCTTAGGAACGAATACCCCTCCGCGTGCGCTCGCGGACGAAACTCCGTGCGGCTCGTCTGCAAAACGACCGGGACATCCGGCGCAAGATTCTTGACCATTCGGGCCAGCTCGAAGCCTGCTTCCTGACTTAGCTTTCCTTCCCACGGGAATTCGACATCCGACACGAGTCCGAAGATGTACTCGCGGTATTCCTGCACCAGTTGTGCAGCATCCTCAAAATTCGACGCCAGCAGAATTTTGGGTCGCGCCTGCATGCGCACCAGCTTGTGCGCGACGTTGATACCTTCCTGAATGACGCGGCGCGACTGCTTGATCAACTCGGTATAGATGACCGGCAAGAACGATGAGTAATAGCGGATATTGTCTTCGACCACGAGCAGCACCGGAACGCCCATGGCGCGCGTGTCATGCAACACGTTCCGCTTGTCTTCGACATACTTGACGATCGCAATCAGAATGCGCGCGTTGCCTTGCCATAGAAACACGCGATCGATTTCCGGGACGGCGTTGCGTGCAACGAAATTCTTAATCTCACGATAATCGTAGGCGAGCACGACGATGGGAATGTCGAGTCCGGCGCTGCAGACTTCGCGAGCAAGTTGCGCGGCGTCCATATCGCCGACGGCGAGATTCGTGACGATCAAGTTGAACTGAGGATTTGATTTCGCCAGATCGAGGGCTTCTCTACAGCTGGAGACGTGCGTGAGGCCCGGAATCTGACGCAGGTTCAACTCGAGCGATTCATCGATGAGTAGTTCGTTGAGCCGCCCATCTTCCCGCAGAATAAAAGAGTCATAAAGACTTGAGACTAGGAGAATGTTCTGCACCCGAAATGGCATCAGGTTCTCGAAGCCCTCGAAACGTTGTTCGGCATCGAGAATCGGCTCGGCAATGCGCGGCACAGCCATGGATCTGCAGTCCATAATAGACCTGCGCGCCAATCTGTGCATGTGAGTGCACTCACGACACGCGAGCATAGATCATTGTGAGTTGGAATCCGTAAAAACGATTCAGAGCCAGCGTCTCTGCTTGCTTTGACAGTCGAGAACACGACTGCTACCATCCAGAATGTTCGTAGGTATGTTCCCACCAACACTGAGTGCTCTGTTGCGGTCCCCGTCGTCTAGCCCGGCCTAGGACATCGCCCTTTCACGGCGGTAACACGGGTTCAAATCCCGTCGGGGACGCCAAACTTCTCAACAACTTGCAAATCCCCTCCAGAATTTTGTAGGTCCGTTACGGTCCGATAAGCTTCGGTGCTTGGTTTTTCTTCGTTTTTGTCGAGCAGCAGGCTCACAACTCGGCTCTGCGCATCGCGCTTCGACTGCGTGATCGCTTGCGCGTAGATGTTCAACGTGACCGAGATGTTCGCGTGCCGCATAAGCTCTTGCACAACCTTGACGTCCTCGCCGTTGCCTTTGAGGAGCGTGGCATACGTGTGCCGGAATGTATGCCAACCAAAGTGGCCCACGATTCCGACCTCTTTGGCCGCCGGTTCCAAGTGCGCTTTGTATAGCGAACCAGGCCAGTACGGCAATTTCCCTCCGCTGTGAGGGCTGGCAAAAACCCAGTCCTCGTCGGTAGGGTACGGGCTCTGCAGCCGCCAG
>JASHRE010000374.1 GCA_030037515.1 Candidatus Sulfotelmatobacter sp. | reverse complement strand
CGCTCACAATCTCGATCAGTGGCGTGCCGCAGCGGTTCAGGTCGAGATAGGTGCGCGCGGCGGAGTCGGAAAACCCGTCGTGCAGGCTCTTGCCGGCGTCTTCTTCCATGTGCACGCGGGTGATGCCGATGCGTTTCGTTCCCCCATCGGCGGTCGGCACCTCGATCCATCCATGCTCGGCGAGCGGCTTGTCGTATTGCGAAATCTGGTAGCCCTTGGGAAGATCCGGATAAAAATAATTCTTGCGCGCAAAAATCGAAGTCTCGTTGACACGACAGTTCAGCGCCATTGCCGCCAGCGTGGCAAACTCGACCGCCCTCTTGTTGAGAACCGGCAACGCTCCCGGCATTCCCAAGCAAACCGGGCACACGTTCGTGTTGGGCGGCGCACCGAACCGCGTCGAGCAGGAACAGAAAATCTTCGTCGCGGTCAGAAGCTGAACATGCACCTCGAGCCCGATTACCGGCTCAAATGTGGAGTGGGCCGCGACGGAACGCTCGCTGCTGGTGGACATAGAAGCTGATTATAATCGGCGGTCGCCAGCTGTAATTCGTGCCGGAGCGAAGCGGATTCCATTCGAAATTTGAATGCTTTGCGCGGCTCGGACATTCCTTTGGTTTTCCACATATTGTTTGATTACAGCCGGCGGTGCTCCACTCACTGTGGATACGAAATAACGGTTCGTCCACAAGGTGGGCAACCTCGATTTCAGAGTCCGAAATTCCTGTCGCAGCGTGTGCGAGGAAACCTGGTCGGGCGTGATTTCCAAAGTCATGATTTTAGCCCGATGTTTTGCTGCCACTTGTCTAAGAACCTGTTCACAGCGTTTTGCAATCGGACCCACCAGCACAGCGCGTCGGTATTTCGGCGTCCACCCGCAGTGGTATTTGCTGCCGTACACAACATTGTTGTTTGATTTGTACCCTTCCAGTGCCATGCGGGCTATTGCACTGCATTCAGACATCTAATACAGCGCGGCCGAGGAACAGATCGACCCACCTCCTGCGGTGGTTGAACACCGCGGAAGCATGCGTCAATGTTGCCAAGCACGGCGGGCACCAATGTCTTCCCTGGCAGGAATTGCTGAACTCCTCGCGGATGAGGCCGCATCCTCTGAATCCGCCCTCCCCATTTGACCGCGAAGGCTCGGTCGACGTGCAGCATTCGCGCTTTCGCCGGTTGCCGCAGTCGACGGTCGACACTACGCTTTTGCCCTCCTTCCCAACGGTTCGAGAACGGCACTCTTGAGCAGTGAAGCCGCCTATTTAGGAAAGGCCCGGCTGTCGGTGACCAACCGCAATCATTTTTACTGCTTCGCCGGAGCCAGGTACTGATCCATCGGGATCTCGAAAAACATCAATTCGTTCCCTCTCGCGTCGTCGACGCCGGTGATCTCCATGCTCGATCCCGCCAGCGGTGCGGAGATTCCCGCTACGTCGAAAAATAGAAATCCCGACTGACTGGCATGCGGCTCGACAGCCCGCGCCGCGAACTGCGAATTCTCAATCTCATCCCGCTGTTCCTCGGTGATCGCGCCCTTCACGTTTTTGCGCGGAATCGGAATCGGGCTTGGCCGCGTTTCCCCCTGCGGATTCGTGAGTCTGCGGTACAGATCGTCGGGCGCCAGCGGCGTGAGTTTGGCGCGATCCGGCTTGACCAGCGTGATCCGCATATTCGCGATCGACAACGGCTGATCCCCGTCGTTCGTCACCACGAAAAACACCGGCAGGAATCCGTGCTCCGCGAAATTAATGCTGAAAATCTTCGCCTTCTCGGCAGTGTCGTAAGGATCGGCGGCGAAGGCAACCTTTTCGTCGGGATGATCGTCGTGCGCCGGATAGGATGCCGCCGGTTTCGCGGCCGGCTTGATGAATACCTTCTTCTTGGCCAGAACCGGTGCGAGCGCTCCTCCGATGGCGAGAAATGCCGCCCCAAGAACCATGCGGCGAAACACGATCGAACCCTGACCACTCCTCCGGCCGTGCCCGCAAACGCCATTTTGCATACGTCCGATTATAGGCGCGACCGTGCTGTTCCGTTCGCCGGTTTAGAATGACTCAGTTTGATCTACTTTTTCTACACTCTGCTGCTCGGCCTGGCCATGTTGCTGACCTCGCCCTATTGGCTCTATCAGGCCTTGCGGCATGGCAAGTATCATGCCGGTTTTCTGGAACGCCTGGGCCGGGTTCCGGCGCGGCTGGCCCGCAAAGCAAACTTGCAGCCCGTCATCTGGGTGCATGCCGTATCGCTCGGCGAAGTCCTGGCCGTCAGTGGACTAATCGGGTCCATGCGCTGCCGATTCCCCAAACATCGCGTGCTTGTCACCACAACCACCGACACGGGCCAGTTCGTCGCCCGTACGCGCTTCGGCGAAGACAATGTTTTCTATTTTCCGATGGATTTCCCTTTTGCCATCCGTTCCTATTTGCGCACGCTGCAGCCGGAGTTGATCGTCCTGGCGGAAACTGAGTTCTGGCCAAATTTTCTGCGGCTGGCCCACGCCAGTGGAGCAAAAGTAGCCGTCGTCAATGCGCGCATTTCCGACCGCTCCTGGCCCAGCTACCGGCGTTTTCGCTTCCTGCTGAAAACCATGCTAGCCCAGGTCGATTTGTTCCTCGCCCAAACACAACAGGATTGCGACCGGTTGCAGGCCCTTGGCGCTCCCGCCGGTCGCCTGCAGGTTACTGGCAATCTGAAGTTTGATATCGCCCAGACCTCGGCGCCAGCCATTCTAGAGACGCTTCGAGACTCTCTTGCCAGCGAAAATGCCGGACCCGTTCTGGTCTGCGGCAGCACGTTGGAAGGAGAAGAACCGCTGTTGCTTGCGGCGTTTCATCGTGTGCGCCAAGAACACACTCGTGCAGTCATGATTCTTGCGCCCCGCCATCCTGAGCGATTCAGCGAAGTGGCGAACCTGGTCGCTGCCAGCGGTTTGCCCATCGTGCGCCGTTCCCGATGGCAACGGGAATCCCTTGCCGGCGGCGTTCTGCTGCTCGATTCCATCGGCGAGTTGGCAGCGCTTTACGTTCTTGCCGATATTGCTTTCGTCGGCGGCAGCCTGATTCCGCGCGGAGGGCACAACATCATTGAGCCGGCGCTGCACGGAGTCGCGATTGTGGTCGGTCCGCACACGGAAAACTTTCGCGACGTCGTCGCCCAGTTTCAAAGTCGAAATGCTGTGCGGGTTGTCGCGCCGGACAAGCTAGCAGCGCAACTCCTTGAGCTGTTGGCCGACGGTGCCGAACGTCACGCCTTCGGCCAGCGCGCACAGGAAACCGTGCGCTCACTGCTGGGTGCAGCCGCGCGCACCATCGGCGCCCTTCAAGAACTCCTGGCTGCAAGCAAAACTCGGCCCGCGCCGGCTAAAGCCGCGCATAACCATTGAGTCTGCTCTCTTCCATCTACGGCAGCGTTGTCGCGGCGCGCAACAGTCTCTATGATCGCCACATCCTACGAACTCGCCGTCTCCAAGGCCCCGTGGTCAGCGTGGGCAACCTTTCGATCGGCGGCTCCGGCAAAACGCCGTTTATCATTCTGCTCGGGGAATTCTTCAACCATCGCGGCATCCCCTTCGACGTTCTCTCGCGCGGCTATGGGCGAAAGTCGCGCGGCACATTGTGGGTCGATCCCGGCGGCTTGGCGCCGCAATTTGGCGATGAGCCCCTGCTCATCGCACGCCATCTGCAGGCGCCGGTCGTCGTTGGTGAGGATCGCTTCGACGCTGGAAAATTCGCGGAATCGAAGTTCGGTCCGCAGCTGCATCTGCTTGACGACGGTTTCCAGCATCGCCAGCTCCATCGTGATTTCGAGATCGTCCTGGTCACTCCTCAGGATACAAGCGATCGCCTGCTTCCCGCCGGCCGTTTGCGCGAGCCGCTCGCGTCATTGCGTCGCGCCGACGCGGTTGTGCTCACCGGCGGTGCGGAAGCGGAATCATTTCCGATTCAGGATAAGCCGATCTGGCGCCTGCGCCGTGGCATCGCGCCGCAGAACGTTCCGCCGCGCCCAGTGGTTTTCTGCGGTATCGCTCGGCCGCAAAGTTTTGTGCTCCAACTTCGCAGCGCAAATATTGAGCCCGCCGCCGAAGCCTTCTATCGCGATCACCACGCCTACACCGAACGTGACATTCGCGACCTGCTGGCGCTGAAGGAGAAAAGCGAAGCCACGGGCTTCGTCACGACGGAGAAAGATGCGGTCAACTTGGGAGTCCACTTGTCAGCCCTGCGGCCGCTGTGCGTGGTCCCAGTCCGCATGCAGCTGGTCGATACGGCTAACGCTCTCGATACCATCCTGCGGACCATCGAGGACCGAAAGCACCCGGCGTGAGAAAATCTGCAGGGGCTCCTTGAATCGCCGCCAGCACGGGAGCCAATGGTCGCCGCGGCCCTCGGCCACGCGAGCACGAGATGACCAAACATTCCAAAGAAGCGGAACGCTTAAAGAAAATCGTCGAATCTTTTCCCAACATCACCCTGACGGTGCTGGGAGATCTCGTCGCCGACGAATTCGTCTTTGGAGAAATTTCGCGCGTGTCCCGCGAAGCCCCGGTTCTCATTTTGAAGCATCGCGAGCGCTCGGTCGTGCCCGGCGGCGGAGCCAATGCCGCCAACAATCTCGCCGATCTCGGCGTGAACGTTCTGCCCGTCGGAATCTTGGGCGACGACGAGCCCGGACGCCTGCTCCTGAAATATTTCCGCCATAAACGTATTCCTGTAAGCGGCGTTCTCAAGGACAAAAATTTCACCACTGTCACCAAAACCCGCATCCTCGCCGGGATGGCCCATACCGCGCGCCAGCAGGTGGTGCGCGTCGACCGCGAGCCCCAGGACCCGCCCAACCCGCATGTCACCCGCGAGCTTTATCTGGCAGCTCGCAATTATGCCCACGCTTCCGACGCTCTGCTGGTTTCCGACTACGGATATGGATCGGCCACTCCCGCGCTCGTCGGCGCCTTGCGGGAGAAAGGTAAGCTGCAGTCGCTTCCCATCATTCTCGATTCGCGCTTCCGCATGCTCGAATATTCAGACATCACTTCAGCGACGCCAAACGAGCCGGAAGTGGAAGATGCTCTTGGCATGCGCATCGGGCACGACTGGAATAAAGTTGTAAATGCGGGCCAACAGTTGATGCGGCGCATGAAGTTGCAATCGTTGGTGATCACGCGCGGGCGGGATGGCATGATCGCCTTCGACGGCCAGCACAAACCGGTCGACATCCCGATCTTTGGCTCGGATCAAGTCGCCGATGTCACTGGCGCCGGCGATACGGTCATCGCCGCCTACACTGCAGCCATGGCGGCGGGCGCAACTACGGAAGAAGCTGCCCAGATTGCCAATTACGCGGGCGGCATTGTGGTGATGAAGCGAGGCACGGCCACGGCAACGCAAAAGGAATTGTTGGACGCAATCGAGCGAGTCGCGCCGCGGACTCGTCCACATTGAGCATTCATCGTAGAGAGCTGAAACATTTCAGACATTGAGCGAAAACAGCAAAATCATCAGCCGCAACCAACTCCGGCTTCGAGTCGACGAGTGGCGCCGCGCTGGAGAGCGCATCATCATGGCAAACGGAGCCTTCGACCTGCTGCACGTCGGTCACGTCCGTTATCTGAATGCGGCCAAGGCGTTGGGCGGCAAACTCGTGGTCGCCATCAACTCCGATGCATCTGTGCGCGCGCTCAAGGGTGAAGGACGACCCGTTATTCCCGAGCACGAGCGTGCCGAGATTATCGCCGCACTGGCAGCGGTCGATGCTGTCGTGATTTTTTCCGAGCTCGATGTGCGGACGATGATCCGCGAGATTC
>JASHRE010000373.1 GCA_030037515.1 Candidatus Sulfotelmatobacter sp. | reverse complement strand
TCCGGAAACGGACGAGCAAAAGCGCCGCTACGACGATGCCGGCAGGCGCCGCGAATTCCGCCGCTCAGAACTGGCTCGCCGCAAGCGCTGACAGCACTGCGCTGAAGAGACCGGATCGGCGGTGTTGATTGCCGGCGGACAGTTTCGGGCGCTTTCGAGTGTTGCGATTCTCTCGGGACGCCTGCCTTCCAGACGCTTGTCTGCGGTTGAGCGCGAGCCCGATGCGACGCCGAACCGCATCCGATGCACAAAGTGTTCGCAAGGTTATTCCACAATCTCGCGAATCATCCTCCTCGGATGGAGAAACCGTTGCATCGAGACACAGAACCATGAAAACAGGTAGATCGCAGCCAACGTATAAAGGCCGGAGAATCCGGCCGTGACCGCAAATGTCGAGGCAACGCCGAGTAACATGGTGGACGAGAACGCTTGCATCATGGAAGGCTGCGCAGAAGACAGCGCATGCTTCACCTCGAGATCCACCCGCCGCAGCACGATGCCCAACATGAGTCCGACGGCGATCGCGCCCGGTAGCCCGAAATTGAAGAAACCTTCTCCGAAAATTCCGGGGCGCAGCCCGGGATGCACTTCAGGGTCAAACCCTGCCGTTGCCGCCGTCATTGCACCCAGAGCCCAGGTGTCGCGGAAGTGCGAAGCAAAGCGGGGCACGAACGACAGAACGGCGGCGAGATAGGTTTTTCCTCCCCAGAAAACGTGGTCCCAGGCGGAATAAACCCAGGCGAAATCGCGCAAATCGGAGAAGGTATTTCCATAAAATACCATATCGATGAAGGTGCCGAAGAAGCCGGCCATCGAATAGGAGCCGGCCCGCAGACTTGCTAGATAAAATCCGACCACGACGATTGCGCCCGTCACTGCAGCCATCCGCAAGAGGCTGATCTGGTTGCGCCTCTGGACGAAATAGCAAAGCAGCACGCTCATGTAGATGGCGGCCAGATTTCCGCGTGCTCCAAAGAACACCAGGCCGCAGGTCAGCGCCAGCGTGCACATCAGAAGAATTCGTTCTTTCGTATCCATGTACCGGGCCAGGCAGTGCGATGCGATCACAATTGAATAGTTGGAGATGATAAGAGCGACGGGACGCAGCGTGGGATTTTCAAACGTATAAGCGCGAAGATCGAAGGCGAAGCCATTCGCCGAGAAATACAAAGACAGAATCAGCAATTGCAGAATCAAACCTATGGCCGCCTGGAAGGCTAAAACAGTCCGGGACGACATCAGCATCATCGAGCAACGGGGCACAATATCGAGAACTTGCGCGATCGTCTTGTGAAATCCCAACCCCGCCCTGAGGCGCCAGAACTTCCCACCGAGAAGAATGGCGAAATATCCGAGCAGCGTGATCAAGAAAACGGTCGGCACCGCGGCGATCACCGCGTCGAGATCCCTGCCCAAAACGATGATGTTCAATTCGCTTCTGGCGAACGGAAGCATAATCATGTTGGGGAAGACCGAGAGCAGGAACAGTTCCGCGTGCCAAAAGTCGATCCGATATCCGCGGCGATAGCAGTTGCGATAGTAGGAAATCGCGAACAGCGCGATCGCGGCGAGATCCAATCCGTAGAGCAGATCCGGGGACATATTCGATCCCGTCATCGTATCTGCGGCGCTCCGGCATGCCTCTGTTGATATTCCTGAATGCCTTGCCACACGCTGCCGCAACGGGAAAACTCAAGCCGGAGCAGGCGACGCGAAAAACGAACGGCCAGGAAAATGACCGATGCCAGTGCCGGAGCCGGAGAGTGCAACTTCAGTACGCGCAGCAGCGATGCTGTTTCTAAGCGGTCCAGCCAGTTCTTGTTTCCGCCTGTGCTCGCGCTTACTTTATGCAGCACCCGCGAATCAGAAGCGGCGGCGATCCGCCATCCTTTCTTGCGCAAGCGCAGGCAAAACTCGGTGTCCTCCCAGTAGACAAAGAATGCCTCATCCAGCAGGCCGACATCCTCCAAAGCGCTTCGCCTGACCAAAATGCTTGTGCCGTTCAGGCTGTCGAACCAGTCATCTTCGCGCGGTACTCGACTCAGCCCGGAATAGCCGATCCACAGGTTGACGCGCGATCCTCCCCAGGCCTGCACCGTCGAGGGTGCGTCGGCGTAGTAGCAGATTGATGCAACCGCTCCGATTCGATCATCCGAACTCGCCTTTGCCACCAGCGCGGAAAGGGCGTCGGGAGCCGGTTTCGTGTCGTTGTTGAGAAGCCAAACGGAATCCGCCCCACGCTCGAGTGCGTATCGGATGCCGACGTTGTTGCCCCCGGCAAAGCCGAGATTTTTCTGATTATGCAGCAGGAGGATTTCCGGATAAGCAACTTTTATCCTCGAAACCGAATCATCTGTTGAGCCGTTATCGATGACGATGACCTTCAAGCCCGGATAGGTGCAGCTGGTTAACGCGGTGAGGCACTCGATCGTGTAATCGGCGCCGTTCCAGTTCAAGACCACGCACCAAACCTTGGGGAGCGAAGTCATGGGCGGCCTGCCTTGGCAGGAAGTGAAGGGAGAGCCGGGATCCCAAGCCTTGAGCGGACCGCGGCAAACGCAAAAATATGGCCGCCATCACCCTCTCCGTCGCGATGTGCACGTTCAACGGCGAGGAATTTCTCAACGCCCAACTCGAAAGCATCGCCGCGCAAGACCGGTTTCCCGAAGAACTGGTCGTGTGCGACGACGGATCGTCCGACGGGACGATCGAGGTTCTTCGCCAATTTGCCAGACGCGCCCCTTTTCCGGTTCGCATCGAAATCAATCCGGTGAATCTCGGATCCACCAGAAACTTCGAGGAATGCATCGCGTTGTGTCGAGGCAACACCGTCGTCCTCGCTGATCAGGATGACGTCTGGTATCCGCATAAACTGCGAAGGCTCGAGGAAGCATTCCACAAGGCCGACGACGTCATCGCCGCTTTCAGCGACGCCGACGTGATCGATCAGCAGTCGCGGCTCGTGGGTGCGCATTTGTGGGCGAGTTTCGGACTGCATAAAGCCAATCAAAAAAAATTCGCGGGCGGCAGGGCTCTCCAGGTTCTGTGCAACCATCCCGTCGTCACCGGAGCAACCCTTGCATTTCGTAGAGATCTCTTCCACGCCATGCGTCCGATTCCTGCCCAACAATTCCACGATGCGTGGATTGTGTTTCTGCTGGCCGCGCGCGGCCGGTTTGAGCTCATTCCCGAACCTCTGATGCAATATCGGCACCACGGACGGCAGCAGGTCGGTCCCGGTGCGAGTTCGATGCGACTTTCTCAGCAAATCGCCGAAGTGATGAAAAGCGACAAAGGGCGGAAACTTGAGGAGCGGGAAACCTTCCGCCAGCTGTATCAGGTTTTGAGCGAGCGCGCAGAAGCCTTTCCCCAGGCCAGAGTCGCGATGAAAGAAATTGAAGGCAAGCTGGCTCATCTCGCTCGCCGGGCGCAGCTTTCGCAGCGTGGAACCGCACGGATTGCGGGAGTTGTCCGTGAGACCGTGACCGGCGCTTACTGGCGCTACTCCAACGGTTGGAAGAGCGCGGCCAAAGACCTCATTTTCCCGTGAAATCATGGCGGTCACTTAGCATCTCGCCGATGACGGTCCGCGTGTCGGCGCTCCACGAGGATTCCCAGACCGTAGCTTTCTCGGAAGTTGTAAAGAATGTTTCCCGTCTCGCGGGCAATGTCGATCACCGCTCGTCGCACCGCCGGAAAGCTCAACGTGTCATGGAACAGAACACAGGAGGCGTGTCCTGCACTCCACAATCCGCAACGGAAGGTGTCCGCGTAGGTGTGCACGATGTCGATGTGGATTAGATCGTAGAATCTGTCATCGCTCGCGATCCAGTCGCGATAATCGCGGCGCATCAGTTCGATGTTCTTGAATTCCGCAAGCCGCTGTTGTGTGTATGGAAAAATGTCGCTCTTGTTCTCCGTGTGTTGGTCGCCGGTGAAGGTATCAACGCCGACCACCGACTCAAAGAAGCAGGAAAGAGCCGCCGTCGAATACCCGTATTCGACGCCAAACTCCAGGCAGCGATCGGTCCCGATACCAAATCTTTGGATGAGATCTCCCAACACGCTCTCGATTCCCTTCCAAGCCGTTGCGGGTTCGAGCACGCGTGCGGGCAACTTGCGGTGTTGCGGAACGTAGGGCAGCACGGGGACGCTTTCAGAAATCATTTCGCGAAAAACTGATTTCCAATACCCAAGCTCTCTGATTCCGTAATACATCTCGGGATTCTTACGCAACACGGCCAGGGGTAGCATTTCATGACCTCGCCAGCAGCATTCGACATCGTCCGATCAGTTGCACCACATCGCGGCGCTCGCCATTTTTAAGGGCCCCAAACCACGCCATGACGACCGTGCTCAGCCCCCAGACAAATACGACCGCAGGTTCAAGGATCAGCGACTGATCTCGGCGCCAGAGCAGGTAAATGAACAAAGAGGGAACAAGGATGATTGCAGGATGAAGCAACCCCTGGCGAAAAAGTCGAGCTCGAGAAATCGCCAGCATACGGCGAGTGAACTGCATGGTGATGGCAAAGTGCAGTCCGACGCTCACAAACGAGCCAATCAGGGTTCCGAAGGCAACGCCAACGGCCCCGTGGCGGCTCGCGAGGTAGATGCTGCTGCCGAGATTGACGACGGCCTCGCAGATCGCCGTCGTCGCCGCCGCCGCCTGCTGTCCGGTCGCGGAAATCATCGTTGCGTAGGGCGCGCACAGGTTCCGAATGATGTTCGCCGCGATGAGAATTTGCAGGTAAACCAGAGTGTGCGTTGCGTATCGGGCGCCCACCCACGCTTTTAAAATCGGGAAACCGCATATGATCAGCGGCAGACCAGTCAACAGCAGCACCACCGTGGAGTAGCGCGTAATTCGCGCCAGAAAGTGTCCCATCGCGGCCGGCGATTCTCGCCTGCTCATGGCAGACGACGCCGGCATGAGCGGGCCGAGCATCGAGGACACGAGCAGCAGCATGAAATTGGTCGGCAGCGCGGCGATCGCGTAATAAGCGGTCTGGCCGTAGTCGTAGTGGCCCACGATCGTGATATCGAGGCCCGTAACGCAGAGCATGCCGATGGTCCAAATCGACTGCAGGGAACAGAATCGCGCGACGCTCTTCAACACTCGAAAATCAACCAGCCCGATCGAGAGCGACACGTGCGAAGCTTTTTTCCACCACGCGGCCACTTGCAAAATGCCGGTCACCACATTGACCAGTGCCACCGCAAGCCCCATCGCGGCGAGATTTCCGTGGAGCGCAACCACGGCGATCACAACCGCCACAAAGGAGGCGCGATTGACGATCGTGACGGTGGTCGGAATCCAGTAACGCTGAAGCCCCAGAAAAACTGCGGAGTAGACGGCCGAGACCAGGCCGAAGGACAGCGACGATCCGACCAACACCAATCCGATTCGAACGCCATGGTAAAGATTCGCTGGCATTGCGGAAAACAACCTGGGAACCTGCCACGCCAGCAAGCCGGTGAGGCCAAGCCCCAGCCCTCCCGCCAGAATCATCAATGCGAAGCCAGCGCTGGCGTGCCGTCCGGCAGCGAAGTGATCGCCGAGTGCGTCGTATTCGGCCACAAATTTGGAAACCCCTGTCTGGATTCCCAAGTCCAAATAAGACACATAAGCGCCGAGCTGAAGAATCAATACCCATGCCGCATACACCGCCACCGGCAATCGGTGGGTGAGATAGGCAGGAAGCAGTAGTGTAACCAACGAAATTGCGGCGGCGCGCGCCAGGTTGGCCAGAATATTGCTCAAAATCGTGCCGGCGAACGCGCCAGTTTCCGACGCGGGCGCTCTCGTCAGGGTGGATGTTGCGGGCGAGCGTGCACTCACGGTATCGACCCTCACGCGGCGCTCGACTTGGTCACGACCTTCACCGGCTTACCGGCGCTATAGGTCAAACCTGCAGCGACACCCAGCAACTGGGCACCGGATCTGGCCGCCAGCAGCCAGGGGGAAGCGAACCCGACCCTGGAATCCTTATTCAGTGTTCTCAGAACAAATGGCAGACTGCTCAGGAAAAACGCGAGGACTACGATTGCCAGCAAGACAACAAAGAGCCGCTCAGACAGACCGACGACCGTGGCAATCAGCAACGTGGGAATGAAAAGCAGCTGCAGCTTCATCAACTGCGGAGTATGGCTGTCTTTCAGCGCTTTGCGGGGATTACTGCGCAATGCCACCACCCGCCAGAATGCAAACTTATATTTCTTCCTCAGATATTCCGACAATCTTTGCGGATGCGTGTGGTACACGACCGCTTCCGGCACGAACTTCATCTTCCATCCGCGCGCTGCCATGCGATAGGAAAGTTCCGCGTCCTCGGCGCAAGCCAGTGGAAATTGCGGATCGAAGCCGTTCATCTCCAGAAAACGATTGCGCCGGAAAGCGGCCGAATACGTATCCACGAAATCGATCGAATCCGATTTCTTCATCAACCGGTACCGGTCTTCGTATTCGGTCTGCACGAAGCGGGCGACCAGTTCCTTCTGGCGGGTTCGGTAGACGCCCTTTGTGGCTACAACCTCGGGGTCATGGAAAGGCATGAGCATCGCGTGGAGCCAGCCCGCAGCGGGAACGCAGTCGTCGTCGGTAAAGACGATGATCGCTCCCCTGGCCTCGAAGGCCCCGCGGTTGCGGGCGGCTGCGGGGCCAGCGTTGGCCTGATTGATCAAGCGAACCCGCTGAAACCTTCGCACGACTTCCGTCGTGTCGTCGCTGGAGCCGTCATTGACCACCAGAATTTCGACATCCCAGGGTGCTGCCTGCCGGCAAACAGCCTGCAGGCACGATGCGATCCGCCCGGCCGCATTAAATGCCGGAACGATGATTGACACCGACTGAGATTGAAGATGCACGCTCATGGTTTGCGAGTGCCCGTAGAAAATCGAACAACCGCACCGAGAGATTTTCTCCCCGACTAAACGCTTGCTTCAGCGCTGGGGCGGTTCGTCGGTGCTCCGCGAATGGCGGGCTTTCCCGATCGCCCTCTGTTTTCATGCCGGCTGCCGCGCAGCAGGTATCTCGACAGAGTCAGAAATCCTTTTGCATTCCGCTGCAACTCCCGCCGGTCCCGCAAAGACTGCCGGAACTTGTAAAGAAGGTACGGAGGGTTCAGATAGAAGCTGCGCCGCGCTCGATCGCAAAAACTTACCAACTGCTCGTGTGTAATGTTCGGAAGATTGACGACGCTGTTGTGCAGGCCGTCCCTGGTCAGCCATTTGCTCCAGTCTTCAATTTGGATGTACTGGCGCCTTTTGGCTTCTTCGTATGCCGAGGTCCCGGGGTACACCATGATGGGAAAAAATTGCGCCGTGTCGGGACGGAGTTTTTTTGCAAACCGCAACGTCCGCTCCATGCTTTCCGGAGTTTCGTTCAGGTTTCCGACCATGAAGCAGCCGTGGACCATGATTCCGGCCTCGCGGCAGCGCCGCACGAACCGCAAAGCTTCTTCGTGATATTTGGCGTCTCGGCGGTCGTCATTGTTTTTGTGCATGGCGTGAATGACTTCCACATCGCCGCTTTCAAATCCCACGCAAAATAATCGGGCTCCGGCTTTGTGCAAGGTGGAAAGCAGCTCGCCTTCCGCTCCGATATCGGCGCGGCAATTGGCGTCGAACGGGAGCTTGTTCCCGCGTCGGATCAGTTCTTCCGCCAGTTCCATGGTTCGCGGCTTGCTGATGATGAAGGTGTCGTCTTCGAGCATGACCGTTTTCACTTCCGGCATTTCGCGCGCCACAAACTCGAACTCGTCAGCCACGTTCGCGATCGAGCGATAGCGCATCTTGTGTCCGCTGAACGTCTGCGGATACGCGCAGAAGGAGCAGTGATAGGGGCAGCCGCGGCTGGTATCGAACACCGCGAGCGGCCACAGCGAGTGGCCGTAGAAATAGTCGGAGGTGTGCAGGAAGCGCTTGTAGACTTCACTGACGAAGGGCAGTTCGTCCAGATTTTCAATCGGCACGCGTGGCGCGTTGCTGACAATCTCGCCGGACTCCCGGCGCCACACCAAACCGTCTACGCTCGCAAGATCCGCACCGCAGGTTTTTGCCTCCAGCCAGTCGCGGACCGTGTATTCGTATTCGCGGAGCGCGACCGCTTCTAAACTCGGCGACAGCGCCAGAGTCTCGCGCGGAAGCGACGAGACGTGCCGTCCCACCATGAGAACGTGCAGCGACGGCCTGGCCGTCTTCACCGAGTCGATCACGCCGACGTCGTTCAAAATGCTGGGAGTGGATGTGTCACAAACGATGGCCTCGATCTGGTTCGCCTCAATGCGGTGGTTGATCGCCGGCACCGACAATCCGGCCGCGGGTGCATCCACGAGGTCGACGGCATGTCCGTTCTTCATCGCCACTCCTGCGGCCGTCGCCAACCACTTCGGATAATAGAGGGTTCCACTTTTTGTCACTGCCGGACTGCGCTGCTCACGGGAAAAACGGGGATGGAATGGTGGATTCAAGAACAAAACGCGCATAGCTTGAGGTGCAACGCTCCTTGAATTGAATTTGGATGCAGCGACGAGGATGTTCGCAGAACCTGCGCTGCTGAAATGCAAGGGAGGACGAAAATTTTGCCGGCAACCTTTTCGCGATCGCGAGCAACTTCGACAAATGCATCCGGGTCACGCCGCCTGTTGCTCTGTCACCCCAAACTAAGTTGCTTAGATCTTCTTAGGGGTTGACTGCCAGAGGCCCTTGAGAATCCGCACCCGCTGCCGGTTTTCTGGCAACTCCGACGCGATTCTGAAGCGCTGTCGCAATGAGAGATAGACCAGAGCCGCAAACAGCGAAAAAACTGTCGTCCCAAGCACGATGAGTGTGCGGGGCGGAAAGGATTTTCGGTCCGGTGGCACCGCCCTATCCACGACTTGCACAATCGAGCCCTCCCGCGCTTCATCCAGTTTTGCGATCTCAAATTCCTTGGCCAGCAGTTCGTAGACAGTTTCCTGATACTTCAAGTCGCGGTAGCGCCGCAAATATTCCATGCCGGCATCGGTCACGCGGCCCTTGGAAAGATTAATGTCTGAACCCGGATCCTGGTTCGATCCCGCGACCTTTGCAAGTTGTGCCTGCAGCGCGGCCAGTTCCTGCTGGGCAAGAATTAATTCCGGATTGTCCTCCGCCGCGAACGAACGCATGCCTTCGATTTGCACCTGTTTGGCGGCCACTTGCGCCCGCAAAACCGCCGCAGACTCGATCAGAGCGCGAGCCTGGCTGTCCATCTGCAGAACGCCTGTGGATCGTTGCACCTGGGTCATTGCGTTCTCGGCAACGGTAAGATCATCTTTCGCCTGCTGCAGCTGCTGGCTGAAAAACAAGCGGCGGCGGGCTGCCTCGGTAATCGCCAGGGACGCGGACAATTTTCGAAACTCGTCGACGTAGCCGTTGGCCAGCTCCGCCGCCCGGTTCGGATCGGGGTCCTCGACCGAAAGGCGAATCAAACCGTCCTTCGCGCCGGCGAGCACGCTCGTCCGGTGCTCCAGTTCTTTCCGGGCATCACTCCTACGCTTGTCGTGATACTGCTGCATCAACCCGAAGCGCTGAATCATTCCATCCTCGACGGTTCGGCTGGTCAGCAAAGAAACGTACATATCCGCCGGATTTTTCAGGCCCAGCGAGCCGCCGGCGAGCGAAGCCAAAGAACCCAGCCCGCCGACCGTTCCACCGCTAAGTTGGCCGAGGAGGGTCGTTCCCAGCGACGTGTTCTGCGCCGGCGGAAGCAGCACAATCTTGCCTTCATAACGAACCGGCAACAGGAAGGCGACGATCGTGGCGATGGCCGCACCAATCGCCACCACCCGCAAAACAAAGCGCCGGTTCTCGGCGTACACGATCAGGTGGTCTAAGAGAGAGATCTCGCTTTCATCGGAAAATCGTTCCGCGACTTCCTTACTGCGCAACCTTTGCGGACGGAGCTCGCTCTGAAGCATAGTTCGCGCGCCAGCCTTATGATCTGAAACCGCACCGGAGATTATGCAAATTCTGTAGCGCTCTACGAGCCGGTGTTTGTGTCCGGGCGTGGCCGGATGCTCATCGATCTGACTTCATGCTAACTTCCAGACAGCCACCCCTCACAAGCAACACCTGACACCTCAAACATCTCTAATCAGGTTCCCGGCTGAATCCATAACCGAAGATTGCAATTCCAACTCTGCTCCTAAGCAATAGGAGATGTAATGAAGAGCTGTGAAGTTGTAGTCGACTCAGCGAAAACGCAACTTCCGTGCAGGAAAGAAAGACGACCCTCGGCCTTGCTTGTGGGCTTCCTCCTGGGCTCAACTGTCGCGCTCAGCGCACAAACCCCCGATCGGCCCCCGCCCTCCCGCGACTGCGTCAGTCGCGATCCGGATTCTGCGGATCTTTCCTTGCCGCCGGTCGGTCTTAGATCGCTCCCCCGCAATCTCTTTGTGGACCAGAAGAATTTCGTGACTGCCCCGTTCCGCATGACCTACTCGCAGTGGCAATGGACGGTTCCCATCGGTTTCGCAACTGCCGCGGTTCTGGCCAGTGATACCGCGGTGGAACGGCATGTGCCCACCAATCCGGCCACGGTTTCTCACGCCGCAACCGCCTCCA
>JASHRE010000372.1 GCA_030037515.1 Candidatus Sulfotelmatobacter sp. | reverse complement strand
AAGGCTCCGTTCAGGCGAGCGCCCGCAAGACCGCCCCGCACCTTGTCGAGGACACCAAGGTGACATTGGATGCCCTCGCCCGACGAATCATCCGGCAACCGGTGCAACAGAAATTTCGACGTCTAGCTGGCCAGCGCTCATGGATTCAGGACGGGCATGGCAGGACTGCTTGCCCCGGTGCGCAGCGGTCGGAGCGCCGGCCCCGCCCCGTTTCGCAAGCGCAAAATTTGCTACATTGTTGCGGTATGCCCCAGGTCGTTGCCAAGCCCACGCGCAGTTTTGCCAGCGACAATAACGCTGGAATTCATCCGGAAGTTCTCGACGCGATCGCGCGCGCCAATCACGGACACGTTGTCGCCTACGGCGCCGATCCTTACACCCAGTCGGCGATCGCCAAATTGGAAGAGCATTTCGGCGAGGGGATTGATGTTTTTTTCACCTTCAACGGCACCGCGGCCAACGTGCTCGGATTGCAGGCGCTCACGCGTCCCTATCACGCCGTGCTTTGCAGCAATTACGCGCACATCTACCTGGACGAATGTGGAGCCCCGGAAAAACACACCGGCTGCAAGCTGATCCCGCTGCCCCATCAGGACGGCAAGATCACGGTCGAGGCCGTGCACGGCGCTTACCACGGCATCGGAGATCAGCATCATGTGCAACCGCGGGTCATCTCGATCACGCAAGCGACGGAGATGGGGACGGTGTACCAGCCCGACGAAATTCGGGCGCTGGCCCGCTTCGCCCATGAGCACGGCATGTTTCTGCACGTCGATGGCGCCCGCATCGCCAATGCTGCCGTGCATCTTGGACAATCGCTGCGCCAGGCCACGCGCGATCTTGGCGTGGACGTGCTTTCATTCGGGGGTACGAAAAACGGCATCATGGGCGGTGAGGTGGTCGTGTTTTTCGATCGGTCGCTGGGCAAAGACTTTCGCTTTCTGCGCAAGCAGGGCATGCAACTTGCCTCCAAAATGCGCTTCATCGCCGTGCAGTTTGAGGCGCTGCTGAGGAACGATCTCTGGCGAAAAAGCGCGGAACATTCCAACCGCATGGCGCGCGTGCTGGAAAAAGAATTGAGCGGCATTCCGCGAGTGCGCATTGCCTGGAAAGTGGAGTCGAACGGCGTGTTCGCGCAAATCCCGCACCACGCGATCGAGAAGATCAAAGAGCGTTATTTCTTCTATCCATGGATTGAAGAAGAGGGCATCGTGCGCTGGATGTGCTCGTTCGACACGACCGAAGAAGATGTAAAGGATTTCGCCGCGGTGGTCGCCGCGGCGGTGAAGGAATAGCCGCCGGCCCTCCCTCGCTATTGTTTTTAATTGCTTAATTGCCCTACAGTGAGCCCATCCCGCCGGCAGAGCGTTGCGGCGCGTCGAACGGTCGAACCCGGTGCCGAACTCAGGAGTCGTGATGAGAGGGAAGTGGGTCAGCGTGGGCATGCTCGCCGCCGTTGCCAGCGCATTGTTAGCTGCATCAGGCTGCGCACACGATCAGCAATTGGTGTCGATTCAAGTTCGGCCTCCCGTGCAAACCGATGGCGCGACCAATATCCCGGTGTCGGCCAACGCGGGCTCTCAGGTGCAGCTGAGGGGGTCGGGCACCTACATCCACCCGCCGGTCACGAAGGACATCACGGATCCGGTCACGTGGGCTTCGAACGATACGCAGATGTTCACGGTGAATTCCACCGGGCTACTAACCGCGACCGGCGCCTGTGGCAGCGCGCTCGTTTCCGCCACGGCGACCACCAACACGAGCCCAGGGGGTATCTCGCGGTCGGGAGCCATCGTAACCGGCTATATGACCGCCAACGTGGTGTCCTTCGAAGGCGGCGGTACGGGAACAGGTCCAACGCCAACACTTACGTTTGCGGGCACTGGGGCACGCTCACGCTCGAGGCCGACACAACCGTGACCGTCACCTTCAACTAGGTCGGTCAATCCGCGTCCCCCAACAGCTTGCCCAGCGTCGGTTTGTGTTTTTCCGGCTTTTTCTTTTTCTCGACGACAATCTTCTCCGCGGGAGGTCGGCCGACGCGCTCGCGGGCCAACTCCTTGACCGCGGTGACGGCGCGAAACGGCTTCGGTTTTGGCTTGCGTGGCATGGCTGTTTCCCATGTTGCCATAGCATGATAGTTACAAAACTGTGATAATTGTGTGAAATGGTGCGAAGCTTCGCTTCGCCGGACAGCCGAGGGTGCCTGCAGCGCATGACGCAAAGGTCAGGCGTGCTGGGGACGCCGGTGGTTGTGCTCACAGGAGCTATGGAAGAACGCGAATTTTTCGACGAGCGTCAGGAAAAGAAACCAGCAACGTTGAATTGTCCCCACTGCCATCAAACGGCGGAGTATGAAGTCACATGGGTGGTGCGAACCAAAAAGCGCCAGCTTTCAGGACGCGCCGACGACCGCGACCGCGCCCGCTTCGCCAAAGCGCGCTCGTACATGGTCCGCAAAGACGACATGATGGCCTGCAAGAACATGCGCTGCCGCAAGCGCTTCGAGATCTCCGGCCAATCGACGGTGATCACGGAGTAGCCATCGGCCTTCAGCACTCGGCGTTCACCCCTCCGCGTTCGTCACTTCTCCCGCGCTCATTCATGATCTCGCGCCGCCGAATTGTTTCGGGCGCCGCCCTCCCAATTTTTCTTGGCTGAAGGCTGAGCGCGGAGGGCTCACTCGCGAGTTTACGGGCGGGGAGTTCAACTGGCTCACCTGCGTTCCCTCCTCGAGTGCCGAACAGGGAGTGCTGATTTATACTCTCCTGTTTGCTTCGAGGAGTCTGAACGTGAAAATCCTGGTCTGTATGAAGCAAGTGCCGCAGAAAGATGCGCCGCTGAAGCTGAACGAATCGGGCACATGGATACGCGAGGACGTTTCCTACGAAGTCAACGAACCCGACGCGTACGCGCTTGAAGAGGCGTTGCGCCAGCGGGAAAAGCACAAGGGCGAAGTGGTCGTGATCACCAGCGGGCCGGCGCGGGCGCAGCAGGTATTGCGCGAGGCGCTCGCCAAAGGCGCCGATCGCGCCATTCATCTCGAAGATGAAAAATTCGTCGGCCTTGACGCCTTCAATACTGCCAAGGCGATCGCCGCGGCGATCAAAGACGAACCGTTTGATCTGATCTTTACCGGCCTGCAATCCGACGATTACGGATACGCGCAAACCGGCGTGATTCTCGCTGAATTGTTGGGCTGGCCGCACGCCACCATCATCATGCAGATCGAAAAAACTGACGCCGGCATTCGCGTGAAGCGCGAGCTCGAAGCCGGATACTTCCAATTTGTCGACATGCCGCTGCCGGCGGTGCTGACCATTCAGTCCGGCATCAACAAGCTGCGCTACGCGACGTTGATCGGCATCAAGCAGGCGAAAAACAAGCCGCTGCGGAAAGTGACGCTCGCCGAAGTCGGGGGCGCGATTGGAAATAATCTGCAGAAAATTGAGCGCTTGTACGTTCCGCAAAAGACAAAAAAGACGGAATACATTGAAGGGCCGGCCGGTGAAGTCGCCAAGAAACTGGTCGACAAACTGCGAAATGAACTGCGCGTGCTATAGACAGAACTTCAGGGCTGCGCGGGTTTCAGGGTTTTCGAGCGAACTCATGACCCCTGGAGGAAGCTTGAAACGTGAAACTTTGAAACGTTGATCTTGAGGATTTATGCCAGAAACCATCCTTGTCGTTGTCGAACAACGCGAAGGCAAACTGAATCGGGTTTCATGGGAGACCATCGCCGCGGGGCAAGCGATTGCTGGCGCGACCGGCTGGCCCCTCGAAGCCGCCGTGGTTGGAACGAACGCGCCATCGATCTCCCCCGAAGTGGCCGGTAAAAAACTAGCCAAAGTCTACGCGATCGAATCACGGAAGCTCGATGCCTATACTCCCGATGCATTTGCTGCTGGATTGAAACAATTCCTCGCGACGAAGCAGCCCAAGCTGGTGCTGATGCCGCATACGTATCAAGTCCGCGACTTCGTTCCCAAGCTCGCCACCGCGATGGGGCGCAGCGTGGTCAGCGACTGCATCGGATTCAAGCACGAAAGCGGGAAACTGCTTTTCACGCGCCAGATGTTTCAGGGCAAGCTGGCCGCGGATGTGAGTTTCGCCGGCGATGCGCCATGGTTCGTGACATTTCAGAATGGCGCGTTTCGCGCAGATAAAGCCGAAGCCGGCGCGAGCGCGGCTGCGGTGGAAACCGTGAAGGTGGAGATTGCCGAAGGGGTCGTTCGCAACCAGCCGCAAGAAGTTTTCAAAGAAGCCAAGCAGGCGGTCGATCTTACGCAAGCCGAGATCATCGTGGCCGTCGGCCGCGGCATCAAAGAGCAGAAGAATATCCTGATCGCCAAGCAGCTTGCCGACGCGTTGGGCGGCGATCTGGCGGCCTCGCGCCCCATCTGCGATTCCGGCTGGCTGCCCATGGATCGTCAGATTGGATCGTCGGGCCAGACGGTCGCGCCAAAACTGTATCTTGCGCTCGGCATCAGCGGTGCGATCCAGCACATCGTGGGAATGAAGGGCTCGCGGGCGATCGTCGCGGTGAACAAGGATTCCGAAGCTCCGATTTTTGAGATTGCAGACTACGCGGTGGTGGGAAATCTGTTTGACATCGTTCCGCCGCTGATTGAAGAAGTGAAGAAAGCAAAGGCGGGGGATAGCCACGGATAAACACGGATCTGGCCGGAACAGGTCTGCTTGAATTGTCTTATCCGTGGCGATCCGCGAAAATCCGCGGCCAAGATTTTTCTATGCTCATCTTCCGCAAGCCAATCGAAAACATCGAACGCCCGCAGATGCCGGCCGATGTGGTCATTGTCGGCGGAGGGCCGGCCGGCATGGCCTGCGCCCTGCGTCTGGCCCAGCTGATCGACGCGCACAAGGCCGCTCATCCCGATTCTGAGCTCAGCAAAGAAAATGTCTACGTCCTCGAAAAGGCGCGCGAAATCGGGCAGCATTGCCTGTCGGGCGCCCTGCTCGATCCGCGCTCCATGCGCGAGCTTCTGCCGGGATTCGAAAAACAAGCGCCGCTCGATGCTGATGTGACCAAAGAAGCGGTCTACTTCCTCACGGAGAAATCCAAATTCAAAATTCCCACGCCGCCATTTCTGCGCGATCACGGCAACTACGTCATCTCGCTGAATCGGTTCGTGAAATGGCTGGGCAGCAAAGTGGAGGAAGCCGGAATCACGGTCTTCACCGGATTCGCCGGCTGCGAACTTCTTTATGACGGCGATCGCGTCTCTGGTGTGCAGACCGACGACAAGGGCGTCGACAAGGAAGGACAGCAAAAGTCGAACTTTGAACCCGGATACGATCTCAAAGCAAAAGTCGTCATCCTTGCCGAGGGCCCGCGTGGATCGCTGACCAAGCAGCTGACCGAGAAATTCGATCTCGCGAAAAACGCGAATCCGCAGACTTACGGGGTAGGCGTGAAAGAGTTGTGGGAAGTTCCCCCGGGGCGGATCGCGAAGGGCGAAGTCATCTACACCATGGGCTGGCCGCTCACGACCAAAGAGTACGGCGGCGCATGGATCTACGGATCCTCGAACAATGTCGTGTCGCTCGGCTTCGTCACGGGCCTCGACTATCCGGATCCGCGGCTCGATCCGCAGCATGTGCTGCAGGATTTCAAGCGGCATCCGTTCGTCGAGAAGCTGCTCGAAGGTGGAAAGATGATCCGCTATGGCGCAAAGTCGATGCCCTATGGCGGCTGGTGGGCGCTGCCTGCGCTGGCCGGCAACGGATGGATGATGATCGGCGACACCGCCGGCTTCCTCAATGCCGCGCGGCTCAAGGGAATTCACCTCGCCATCAAGAGCGGTATGCTGGCGGCTGAAACCGCCTTCGATGCGTTATTAAAGAACGACTGGTCGGCGGCGACCCTGGACGCCTTTCAGAAAAAAGTCGAGTCCAGCTGGGTCAAAGAAGAATTGTGGAAAGTCCGCAATCTGCATCAGGGATTCGAGCACGGCTTGTTCGCCGGCATCTTTCATACCGGCTTGCAGATGATCACCGGTGGGCGCGGGCTGCGGAACCGCTATTCCGCCGTGGCTGGATACGAGCGTATGCGTAAGCTTGCCGAATTACCCGCCGATGGCGGCGCGGAAAAAAATCTGCTGGGCCGAGCCAAAGGTGACGGCAAGCTCACTTTCGACAAGCTCACTGATTTGTATCACTCGGGCACCAAGCATGAGGAAGATCAGCCCGCGCATCTCGTCATTCACGATACGAACATCTGCAATGTGCGTTGCGTGAAAGAATTCGGCAGCCCGTGCCAGAACTTCTGTCCGGCCAATGTCTACGAGATGGTCGATGATTCAAGCCAGCCCAACGGCAAGCGCATCAGCTTGAATCCTTCGAACTGCGTGCACTGCAAGACCTGCGACATTCAGGATCCTTACCAGATCATCACTTGGGTGCCACCGGAAGGGGGCGGCGGCCCGAACTACGACGGCATGTGAGTGTGGCGCGGGCGCTGTTGCCCGCAAGGCGCCCCCCGCAAAACACGGCTAAGCGTGCGGCCGCCCGGGGGATTGTCCCCGAGGAACGGCCCTTTGCATTATTCCCGCTCGGCGCAGGATCTTTCGCGCAAGTCCGGTGAGTGGAAGACGCGCCAGTCGCGGTCGGGAAATCCACCGTCCGGGAATTCGCGCCGGCAATCCCAAATTCCAGACGCGCACGGTGTAGTCCGTGGTAGTGATCGAATGTTTCACCGTGAACGCCGGCTTCGCGTGGCCGCCGGGAGCTTCGATCTGGGGCAATTCCCACATGCCTGGCATCAGCGCAGCATGTCGAGGCCGCACCACCAGACATACCTGCGAACCCCGACAGCGCAATGCGTAATGGATTTCGCGTTTTTTCTGGCGCGATGTTTGTGCGCCGCCGGCCAGTTCTCCACGAGTTGCGCACATTTCAATGACGGGACACATTCGACATCGAGGGGCGCGCGGCGTGCATACGGTTGCGCCGAGTTCCATCATGGCCTGATTGAAATCGCCCGGACGCGCTCGATCAAGCAGATCTTCGGCCGCTTGCCATAGCTCGCCGCCGGACGGCGAATTTCCGTTCACGCGCTCGAGCACACGCTCCACGTTTCCGTCGACGGCAGCGGCCGGTTCTCCGAAGGCGATGCTGGCGATCGCGGCTGCGGTGTAGCGGCCGATGCCCGGCAACTGGCGCCAACCTTCGGCGGTCGGGGGAAATTTCCCGCGCAGGCTTCGTGCAATCAGTTTCGCGGCAGCGTGGAGCAGGCGCGCTCGGCGGTAGTATCCCAAACCGCTCCACGCGGCCAAAACGCTCGATTCCCTTCGGGCAGCCAGCTTTTCGACGGTAGGAAACAGCCGCAGAAATTCGTGGTAGTGCTCGATCACCGCCGCAACCCGTGTCTGCTGCAGCATGATTTCCGAAACCCAGACCCGGTAGGGATCGTGGCTTTTCCGCCATGGCAGGTCGCGGGCGTTCGCCTGGTACCATGCGAGCAGACGGGAACGAAATTCCTGGCAACGTGCTTGCAACATGTAATGCGCCCGGGCGCGGTTCACCGGGAATGTATTGTAACCAAGCCGACGGGAGCGAAGGAACAGCCCTAAACCAGCCCGCTCCGCAGAAGCAATAACATCAGCCCTTTTGGCGTTGACCCCAGCCCTGGCGTCACGAAATAATGTTCGAGCCTGGCATCGCGAACGCAGCGTGAACCCGCCCACGCTCGATCAGGTCAAGGAGCAGCATGAACGACTTCAACCGCAAGGTGGAAGACGCATCGGCGCGCGTCAGTCAAACCATCAACGAGGCCGTCGAGCGGCTGGAAAAAGAGATTCCCGAGTTCATCAGGTATTTGAACGACGATATCGTCCCCACGGTGCGCTCGCACTCCAGCAAGGCTCTGCGCTCGGCATCGCAAAAACTTGCCGATCTGGCCCAATACATGGAGCAGCCGCCGACACC
>JASHRE010000371.1 GCA_030037515.1 Candidatus Sulfotelmatobacter sp. | reverse complement strand
CCCCAGCAAACCTATAGAAAACCACACACTCGCCGCGCGGCAATTGTTAACGTCCGGTGAAAATCGCTCTTCCTCGGCGCGACTCGGCACTGGGGACTAGGTACTCGGTACCAGCTTAGTTACAATGTTGGCGTGAAACCCAGCATCTTCGTTGTGGAAGACGATCCGGATATATCGCGTCTGGTCCGCCATCACCTGGAAAACGAAGGCTTCACCGTACGCCTGTATCCCACGAGCGCCAGCGTGATGAGCGATGCGGAACGCCAGCGCCCGGCCGTCTTCATCCTGGACATCATGGTCCCCGGCAAGGACGGCCTTGAAATCTGCCGCACCATCCGCCAGACCGCCGGGCTCGCTTCCATTCCGGTGATTTTTCTGACCGCCAAAAGCAGCGAGGCAGACCGTGTTCTCGGTCTCGAACTCGGCGCCGACGACTACATACCCAAGCCCTTCAGTCCTCGCGAACTGGTGGCGCGGGTGAAAGCCGTTCTGCGTCGCTTCGAGCGGCCGCTGCCGCCAAGTCCGTTGAAGATTGGCGAGATTGAGATTGATCCCTCGGCCATGACGCTCATGGTTCGTGGACAGATGGTACCCACGACGGCGACCGAGTTTCGCCTGCTGGATTATTTCGCGCGCCACAAAGGACGCGTCTTCAGCCGCGATCATCTTCTCGATTCGGTCTGGCGCGATACTTCGTACGTGACGCCGCGGTCGGTCGATGTATACGTGCGCCGCATTCGAGAGAAGATCGAGCCCGATCCGGAGAATCCTCGCTATCTCAAAACCGTGCGCGGCGCAGGTTATCGCTTCGAGGCACCGAGGTGATCAGGGACTAGAGACCGGAGGCGGGCAGCCAAGTGTCGCTGACCCTGACCACCTGCCCGACGACTGTTTCACATCATGAAGAATCGAATTTTCTTTAAGCTGCTGGCGGTCTTTCTCGTTGTGATCGCCGCGACTGCCCTCATTCTTGACGTCATGTTGGGCGGCGCGTGGCAGGCCTCGCTGCGCGCCGAAATCGAGCGCGACCTCACGCAGAAGACCGTTCTGTTTGCCCATCGCGTGGAAACAGATCGCACGCATTCGTTCACTGAAATCGCCGCACAAGAGGGCCAAGCCGCCGGCGCGCGCGCCACCATCATCGACTCTTCCGGCAAAGTTCTCGCCGATTCCGAGGCAGATCCTTCCCAGATGGAGAACCATACCGACCGCCCCGAGTTCGTCGCGGCGCTTGCGGGAAAGAACGGTACCAACGAACGCGTCAGCGCAACCGTGGGAGTCCCGTTTCTCTACGTGGCTGCTCCCATTTCTGGCGGCGCGGTGCGCCTCGCGTATCCCCTCTCGGATCTCGAGGCGGTGCAGGCGGAAATCACACGGCGCTTGTTCTGGGGATCAGCCATTGCATTCGTGATCGCCCTCATCGTCGCCGCGGCCGCTTCCATTTGGACCTCTCGCCGCCTCGAGCACATCGTCGATGTCGCCGCCCGCATCGAGCGCGGCGATCTGCGTGCCCGTGTTCAAGATAAACCCCTTGACGAAATCGGCCGCGTCGCCGCCGCCATCGATCGCACCGCCAGCCAGGTGGAACGCAGTTTCGCCGCGGTCCGCTCCAGCCAGCGCCAGCTCGAAACCTTACTCAATAGCATGCAAGACGCGGTGGTCGCCGTCAGCGCCGACGGCCTGGTTCAGTGGGCGAACCAGCCCATGGATCGCCTGGTTCCACAACGTACCCGCCTCAATGCTCCTGTGGTCGAGACCATTCGCGACCCCGACTTTCTGGCGACGGTGCAGGCTGCGACGACAACCAAAGAGGTCGCCACCGCGCGCGCCACCTCAATCGTTCCGGGACGTGCTTACGACGTGACGGCCGCACCTCTGCCCGATGGCGGCGTCGTCGCGGTTTTACGCGATCTCACCGAGACCGAGCGGGTCGAAAAAACCCGCCGGGACTTCATCGCCAACGTCTCTCACGAGCTGCGCACTCCGCTAACCTCGATCCAGGGTTACGCAGAAACCCTGCTCGACGGAGCCTCCGACAACGGCGCCCCCACGCGCGAATTTCTGGAAATCATCCGTAAGAACGCTGCCCGCATGTCGCGCTTGACGGAAGACTTGCTGACGCTGGCACGCGTCGAATCCGGCGAAACGCGCTTTGAGACCGAGCCCATCCCGCCAATCGAGCTGCTGCATGATGCAGAAGAAAGTTTCCGCGAGATTGCCCGCGGGCAAGGTATAGAGTTGCAAATTCACAACGACGATGGAAAAAATGGCTCGGTCGAATCGCTTCCGCTCGTTCTGGCCGATCGCGAAGCGATTCATCAGGTGTTTTCCAATCTCATCGACAACGCCATGAAATACGGACGCGCGGGCGGCCGCATCCTGCTGGGCGCACGCGCAGCTCAGCGCGGCGTGGAATTCTTCGTTCAGGATTTCGGCGCGGGCATTTCCTCGGAGCATCTGCCGCGTCTGTTCGAGCGCTTCTATCGCGTCGACAAGGCCCGTTCCCGCGAATCCGGCGGCACCGGTCTTGGCTTGGCCATCGCCAAGCACATCATGCGCGCCCACGGCGGCACGATTCACGCCGAGAGCGAACTCGGCCACGGCAGCGCGTTCGTGTTCACCCTTCCAGTGGCCTGAACAATGAAAGGGCGCTTCATCCGCACCGAGCAAGGCGAGGTGGGGATCACTCTGTTCCAAACTACCCACACCGATAACCGCCGAATCCGATTTCGTTTCCGTCCACCAGAATTCGTAGTCATTGTGGTCGCGTCGTGGCCCGAACCAGACCCTTTGCACCCGCGCCGTCGTCTGAGCCCAGGTCCCTCCGTTGCGACCAGGGTGGTGATTCGCTGGCGCCGGCGTTCGTAAGACTGATCGCTTATTGCGCCAACTTAATTAATATTGATCTTCCGCCAGTCCGACTTCCGCTACGACCTTCCGCCAAGCGGCGAACCCATCCTCTTTCCTCGGCGCAAACCTGATCGGAGCGCTGATCGGCGGATCCTTTGAGCATCTCAGCATGGCCATCGCCAGCAAGAACCTGATGTTCCTCGTCATCGGAGCGCGCCAACTCAGTCTGGGGTCTTCAGTGGTGGCTGGTCGGCGAAGGTTGATGAGCGAAGCGTTGCCCGCCAACGGGGCCGACATTCTCCCCTTGCATTTTCCTCCGCTTGGCCGACAATAGTCCGTTCCACTCGGGTGCACCGAATTTTGGCATCGAAAAATAACCGAAAATTCATAACCATTTAACCTCGATGCCAGGGATGAAACCTATGCTAGGTTGTTGGCCATCCAATCACGTGAACGGCAAAATTCCGGTGCCAAATCTTTCCTTCGCGAGCGAGCTTTTCGGTCTCTGCGCCGGCGTTTCCGGCCCTGGGATACCCTCATGAGTACTGCGGTAAAGAGCCCAAATCCTGAACCTGCACACCACTACATCGTTCGCCGCACCGTTGAGGCCTGCCATATGGCCAAAGAGGCAGCGGGAGCTGCCGCCGAAGGCATCGCCACCGGCTCGTCTCCACTGCTCAATTCTTTGCGCCAGCGCGAACGCGATCTCGACACCATCGACATGGAAATCGACGACGGCGTTACCGCGGCGATCACCGAAGTCGCCCCCGCAGAAGCGCGCGAACTGCTGGCCTGCATGAAGTTCATGATCGGCCTGGAGCGCATCGGCGATCTTCTGCTCAGCTTCGCCTCCAGCGCACAGGCTGCCGCCGGACGCATCGATCCTGAGGACACACGCGACCTCACGCAGATGGCGACCATTCTCGAAAAGATGTTGACCGATTGCGGCGAGGCCTTTTCGCAGCGGCTGATTCCGAAAGCGATTGAGGTCTTACGGGCTGACGCTGAAATGGATCGCCTGCGCAATCTGATCTTTCTGCGGCACATCGATAATCCGGAAAATATGCAGCGCCAGGCCAGCCTACAAGTCATCTTTATGACGCAGTCGCTCGAGCGCGCCGGCGATCACGCCAAAAATCTCGCCGAAGAAGTTTGCCACTTCGTCAGTGGCCATACGGTCCGCCACGTGCTGATGGGCTACGACAAGCCCGTCGAGCAGATGTTCATCGATTACCTCCGCCGGAAAGATGAGCAGCACTAACCGGCGCGATGACTTGTGGCGCGGGGACGTTCCAGTCCGCGCACGCGGCGAGCAGAGAATAAGAGGCTGTACGCTCAGGATCGAAGCGGTCGCCTCATACGAAGTCTCCAGTTCATCCGGACGGGTTGGGTTTGCGCCGCGATTTTTTGCAAGGGCGAATGACGCTGAGTCGAAAGTCTGGGCGGATAGGAGCGTCCAGGCCACGTAACCTCACCCGAACCTTTGATTCTCTCTCCAAAACTCCGGCCACGTCAGCCGTGGCGGACCGCAGACAAAAATATCGGCGTGGTATTTGCTTTCCTCGTTCTTCACGCCCGCGGCGTTCCCGTTGCGCCCGGCGACTCGGCAACTGGTAAATGCCTCCTGCACCTGCTCGCGCGACCAGCCCAGCATGATCAGTGTGGAAGGCTGCGGCGTGGGATATCCTCGCAGCCAGGCGGAATTGGTCAGGCTGATTGGCGGCGGCAATTGATACGCAGGGCCTAGCATCTCGATCGCGCCCGCTTCGCCGTAGTTCCCGACCACCACTCCCGCGCTTTGCCGCTGTTCGCTTGGCAGCGAATCGCGAACGCGGGCGATTTCTTTGACCAGTTCATCCCAGCCGATTTCTTCCCGCAGGTCTCCATTGTTCTCCAGGGCGAACTGCTTCAGCCGACCACTGGATGCCCACGGAACGATGATTGCGCTGAAGTAGATGCCACACGCCAGAAGTCCCGCGAAAAATACCCCCTCGACGGCCCGGCGCAATCCCCGCGACAAAGAGTTGATCCAGCGTTCGCCGGCAACCGCTCCCATAGCCAACAGCGCGGGATACGCCGCCCCAAGATAATAAAAGCGCGCCTTCGAGATCGCGAACAGCAGGAATGGAATGACATACATCCAGCCCAGCATGCGGTACCGCGGATTGCGGAAAAATGCCACCAGACCTGCGATCCAGAGCGGAGCCGAGAATAAATTCGTGCAGACCCAGAATTGATACTTGAAGAATCCCTCGGCCCGCCCTTCGCCCACGTCGCGTTTGTGAATGTGCTGGAGGAAATCGAGCGAGATGAAATCATGGCGGAGCTGCCAGAGCAGATTGGGCAAGCAAATCACGAAGGCCAGCGCGACTCCCATCCAGAACCACTGGCTCGCCCCATGTCGCCGCGCGCTCGTCAGCAACAGTCCAGCGACGATTCCCGCGACGAAAAATCCCATCGTGTATTTGGTCATGAATCCCATACCGATGGTTGCGCCAATCGCCAGGCACCAGCGTGAGTCGTCCGACTTGAGCATTCGAATGACGAAGTAAGCGACCAGCACCCACCAGAGATAATCAAAGGTCGTGTACTGAAATTCCGTTCCCTCGAACAACGCCAACGGGGCGAGCCCGACGGCTACGGCGGCGGTTACCTGTGCCAGACATCCTCCGCCCAGTTCGAACGCCATCAGGCCTGACACCACCATGACGACTGCCTGCGCCAGGACGGAAAACATGCGCAAGCCGACGAGCGAGAGTCCAAACAGGCGCAGGCTGATCCGCTCGACAAACGGAGTGAAGGGCGGATATGCGACAAACCCCCAATCCATGTGCCTGGCGTCGCTGAGCGTTTGTAGTTCGTCGCGATGAAACCCATAGCGGCCGTTGGTCAAAATATGCGCGACGGCCACGGCACTGGCGATCGCCACGAGCGTCAGCGTGGCGCTTCGCCGATCAGTATTCACGCCCGGTGCAGCCTGTTCGATCACTTGTTCGTGCACGCAGTACTCCTTATCGGCGAGGTACGTAGCATTGTCCACGAAAGTTCCCAGCGTGCAACTGCGTCCGAATCTGCTGAGCACCTTGGTGCGGCGCGCGCGAAATCGACAATGCACTTTCCTAAGCCTACAATCGCCACATGAACAGTCCGGACCAGCAGACTCCGGCCGCCGAAGAACGCGATTCGAGCAAGCTGATCATTTTTGCCGCCGTGGCGGGAGTGATCGCGGTCATGTTAGGCATTGCCTTCCTGCTGCGCCAGCCGCCAAAAGCAGCAAAAACAGTTTCACCCTATGCGGCCAACCTGAGATTTTCCGATTTCAAAATGAGCGCAGCCGAAAATTTTGTGGGATCCACCGTGAGCTACATCGACGGCACGGTCACCAATTCCGGCGATAAAACGGTGACGCACCTGGTGGTCGAAGTTGTCTTCAAAGATGAAGTCGGACAGATGGCGCAAGACGAGCCGGATGTCCCGCTTCGCGTCCTGAGAACGACCGGCCCTTATCCGGAAGCCGTCGACTTAAGCATTTCTCCGCTCGGGCCCGGCCAGAACCAGCCCTTTCGCCTGACTTTTGATCACATTTCTGCGCAATGGAACCGGCAGTATCCGGAAATCCGCATAGTGGCTGTGACCACCAAGTAAGCCGGCAATACCCCGCGCAAACACAAGAGTACACTGAGAGCACGTTCGTTGGATGGGCCAGCTATGCCCAAGACCCTCCCTTCGCGCCCGATGCGCAATGTCTGGATCCTACTGGCGGCGTCGCTCTGTCTGGTGGCTTCGACGCAGGCACAACACGGCGGCGGAGGCGGGCATGGGGGAGGCAATCACTTCGGCGGCGGACATTCCTCGCACGCACATGCCGGGGCAGGTCATACCGCCGGCCGCTGGGGCTGGTTGCACTTCGGTCGAAAGCGCTCGAATCCCGACCCAGCGGTTTCCGCCAACATGGCAAACGACCTCCGCCCGGCGGACATGATTGCGAGCAGAAATCGGATCCACGGCATTGCTTCCACGTACATTCGCACCATTCCGTCGCGCTGGCCATTCCGTTCGGCGCCCGAGCGCTTTTCAACCTATGATGACTTCAGTCGTCAACCCGACTTTTTCTCCTACCGCTTTCGCCGCTTCCCCGGCTCGGGCTGCGTTTTCAACGGATTTAGTCAGGTGTGTTTTTTCGAGCCCGCCTGGCCGCTGTTATGTTTCGCCGCCGGATTCGATTGGTTTCCTTTTGACCCGGGATTTGGCGACGGCACGGCGAGTCCATCGGACGGGGTCGATTGGGAAGACATGATGGTTGCGCCTGCGGCGGAATCTGAACCGCCAGCCGATGGGCAAAACGATACCCAGACTCCTGCGCGGCCCGTCCGCGGCCAGGATCTGGATCCACGCCTGTTTCTCCTGATATTGACAAATGGAGCCGAGCGCACGGTAACGGATTATTGGCTCGCCGATGGTTACATCGAGTACGTGAGCCGCGACGGCACGCGAAGCCACATCCCGGTTGAGGCGCTGGATCTGCAAGAAACGGTGCGCAACAACGCGGCTCGCGGACTCAGTTTCGTCTTGCGGTCCACGCCTTGAAAAACGGCGCAACAAGCTGACCGCACGAATGGGCAATGAAAAATCTTTTACAATGACTTCGTGCCGGAAACGAAACCGTTTCGCCTGACGGAGTCGGTGAAAGCTGCGGGTTGAGCTTCCAAGCTGAGTCCGGCGGCGCTGGACAAGGTGCTTGGGAAATTAGCCCGGCAACAGGATCCGAACGTGCTGGTCGGCTTCGATCACGCCGACGACGCCGGCGTGTATCAGATCGCGCCCGACCTGGCGCTGGTGCAAACCGTCGACTTCTTCACGCCCATCGTTGACGATCCCTACACCTTCGGCCAGATCGCCGCCGCCAACTCTCTCAGCGACGTCTACGCCATGGGCGGCCGTCCGCTCACTGCGCTCGCGCTGGTTTGTTTTCCCGAGAAAGCGGATCTCGAGATTCTGGAGCGCATCCTCGCCGGCGGCTTGTCGAAGATGATCGAAGCCGGATGCACCGTCGTGGGCGGGCACAGCATTCGCGACCAAGAAACCAAGTTCGGATACTCCGTGACCGGGATGGTGCATCCGATGAAAGTCCTGGCAAATGCTGGTGCGAGGCCCGGCGATGCGCTGATCCTGACCAAAGCCATCGGCACCGGCGTGATCTCGACCGCGATCAAGCAAGGCAACGCAGAGCCGAGGTGGATCGACGCCGCCGTTCGATCCATGACGACGTTGAACAAGTGCGCCGCCGAAATCATCACCACCGGCCAGGTTGGGACAGCCTCGCCTGCCGGTTCGGCCGGGCAACGCTCGGGCAATGGCCAACAACCAAGAGCTAGCGATGCTGATGAGGGTGGAAGGAAGGCACTCCCCAGCAACCGTGCAAGCGCGGGCCTGCAGGGCCGCCGGAGCGCGCCAGAATTTTCCGCGGCTTTAGCCCCCGCAGTCGAGGTCGGGGGTCCGAAGTCCGAGGTCCGTTTTACTGTTCATTCCATGACCGACATCACTGGCTTCGGCCTGATCGGCCACGCCCGCGAAATGGCGCTCGCATCCGGCGTATCGCTTAGAATCTGGGCTTCTGCAATCCCCTTGCTGGAAGGCGCGCTCGAATGCGTGCACGCGGGCTATATCCCCGGCGGACTGAAAAATAATCGCGATTTCGCCGAGTGCGTGGTCGAATACGACGCTGCAATTCCAGAAGATGTGAAAGCGCTGCTGTTTGATCCTCAAACGGCCGGAGGTCTGCTGATTTCCACGCCCGATGGACAGTGTCTGGTGAGAACTCTCAACGCAGCCGGCGTCGCGGCGGTCCAGATCGGAGAAGTTCTGCCGCAGCAAAAGCCGCTAATTCGAATTTTGAAGTAGTGCGGCGCGGGCGCGCTCGCCCGCGGACGCATTTTCCGATCCCGATTGCAGTTTCAGGCATCTATTTGGTAACCACTGGCTGTCGATCTCCTATTGGTGCAATCATGCAATTTCGTGAGCTGGGCCGCAGCGGTTTGAAGGTTTCCGCCGAAGGATTGGGCTGCATGGGCATGTCGGAGTTTTATTCCGGCTTCGACGACAACGAATCGATCGCAAGCATTCACCGGGCCCTCGAACTGGGCATCAATTTCCTGGACACGGCCGATGTCTATGGCCCTCATACGAATGAAGAACTGGTGGGCCGCGCCATCAAGGGCAAGCGCGACAAAGTCGTGCTGGCCACCAAGTTCGGCATTGTCCGCGATCCCGCGCATCCCAATAGGCGCAGCGTGAGTGGCAGGCCTGACTACATTCAAACATCGTGTGAGGGAAGTCTGCGGCGCCTCGGCGTCGAAACCATTGATCTTTACTATCAGCACCGCGTCGATCCCAACACGCCCATCGAAGAAACCGTCGGCGCCATGGCAACCCTGGTGAAGCAAGGCAAGGTTCGATGCCTTGGGCTTTCTGAAGCTTCACCCAATACGTTGCGGCGCGCCATGAGAGTGCATCCGATTGCCGCGCTAGAAACCGAGTATTCGCTGTGGACCCGCGATCCGGAAACGAATGGCGTCCTGTCCACCTGCCGCGAATTGCACATCGGTTTCGTGGCATACAGTCCGCTAGGCCGAGGATTTCTGGCGGGGCGTTTTCGAAAATTCGAGGATCTGCCCGCCGACGACTATCGCCGCAGCTCGCCGCGGTTTCAGGGAGAAAACTTTCAGAAAAATCTGGATCTCCTGCGTCGTGTCGAGGAAATGGCGCACGAGAAAAAATGCACGCCGTCCCAGCTCGCGCTGGCCTGGGTGCTGGCGCAAGGCAATGATATTGTCCCGATCCCCGGCACGAAGCGGCGGAAGTATCTGGAAGAAAATGTAGCCGCGGTGGACGTGAAGCTGACGAAAGAAGATTTGCGGCGAATCGATGAAGCGTTTCCGAGGGCAGCAGCAGCCGGGGGCCGCTATCCCGAGCACATGATGGCCTTGGTGGAAAGCTGAAGGCCTGCTGTGCAGTTAGGACAAGCCGAGGGCAGCCCGGCGATAAAGGAACTGCGCCCCGGTAGCCCGGCGTTTTCACCGCCGGGTCGGGTCGAAAACAAACGAAACCAGCGGGCGTGGCGAAGTGTGTCACGGCTATGGCGGGCCAGAAAAATTGGGAGGCAGGATTGCTCTGCAGCCGTGGCGGCGCAAGAATGCGGCCCATGCGCAAGCCGTGCGCGGGTGCCCGGCGAAAAACGGGCAAAACCCAAGCGGTGAAACAGAAACCATCGGACCAGTTTTCGAGTGCGAGTAAAATAGCCGCTGATTTTTCGAGGTCTGAAACCTTGCGCAAGACGCGGACTTTGAACCCCGACCCCCAACGGCCAGATGGCATCCAGGTTGGTTCGCCCGACGTCCCGCCCTTATATGGACTGAAAAGGCACAGCAAATATCTCCCGTTCAGCCACGCAGAACAGAGACTCAAGAAGTCCCGCAACTACTGGATTTGCACCACGCGACCGGATGGCCGTCCGCATTCAATTCCCGTCTGGGGGTTTTGGATCGACGGGCAAGTCATCTTCGGAACGGCGCGTTCGTCTCGCAAAGCTCTCAATCTGGCGAAAAATCCAGCAGTTTCCGTGCATCTTGAATCTGGAGACGACGTCATCATCCTCGAAGGCGCTGCTGCAGAAGTCGATATCTCGGATCAGACGATCCTCAAGAAGCTGGACGCGGCTTCGCGCGAAAAATACAAAATGCCGCTCATGGTCGTCCCGGAAGCCGTGTTCTATTCCGTGCGGCCTCGAACCGTCCTGGCTTGGACAGAGAAGGATTTTCCCAACACCGCAACCCGCTGGAAATTTGACGCCAAAGCCTGACAGTGGCCGAATCGCCTCGGCTAGAGCTAGACCGACGGCTGACGCTGCCAGTGTGGTGCGGGCATTCGTGCCCGGCCCACGTCATGTGGTTAATGGCTGATCGGCTATGGGGCCGAGGCAAGCAAGAGTGCCCCACCACGCGACCCTACTGAATCAGCGTTCCGCTGTTGCCGCCGTTTCCTTCTTCTTCGGGCGCGATGACCACTGCTGCCGCAACGCGATCGCCGGGCTCCATGTGCAGCAGGCGGACGCCTTGAGCGTTGCGCCCGGATTCTCGAATGGTGGTCGAATCCATGCGGATGATCTTGCCGTAATGACTGATCAGCATCACCTGCGATGTTTCGTCGACCTGCGCGATGCTCACCACTTTGCCCGTGCGCTCCGTCGTCTTAACGTTGATTACCCCTTTGCCGCCGCGGTTCGTCAAACGATATTCGTCCGCCGCCGTGCGCTTGCCGAATCCATTCTCGGTAACGGAGAGGATCAGGTCGCCCTTGAGGGTTTCGTCGATGGCTTCGGATTCGCCTTCGACCACTTTTTCGGCGGGTACCGGCGGAGCATCCGGCTTCCTGGTTGTCGCCATGCCCACGACGTAATCGCCCTTCTCCAG
>JASHRE010000370.1 GCA_030037515.1 Candidatus Sulfotelmatobacter sp. | reverse complement strand
GTTACCCCGGTTGAATTGAACATCGAACGGGCCCCGATGGTCATCTGGCAGATTTCCTTTCCAGTCAGAAACGCCAGCGTACCGTTCGCCGTGGGTGATAAGCCGTTCATGCTAGGTTCAAAGAAACCCGCGTTCATCCGTGCCAAGGAGATTTTTCCGGGCAACAACGCCCACGCCGCACATCAGCCATTCCACATCACCGAACGCCGTTCGGATACACCAGAATCTTGCTGGCTTCGCCGGTCTTCAGGCGGTGCATCGCGCTGCCGAAATCTTTCATCGAGATGCGATCGGTGATGACCGGATGCAGATCGAGCTTCCCTGCCTTCAGTAACGCGGTCATCTGGTACCACGTCTGATACATCCGGCGCCCGTTGATGCCCTGAATCGCAATGCCCTTAAAAATAATGTCTTCCGAAAAATTCAGCGAAATCGGTTTCGAAGTCAGCCCCAGCAGCGAAATCCTGCCGCCGCGCCGCACGATATCGAATGCCATGCGAATCGAATCCGGATGCCCCGCCATTTCGAGGACGACGTCCACGCCGAGCCCGCCGGTTTTTTCCATCACAATCGCACGGACATCCTCTTTCGCCGGATTGAGGACGTAATCGGCTTTCATCCCGCGGGCAATCCGGGCGCGATGCTCGTTTACTTCAATCGCGAAGACTGAAGTCGCGCCCACCGCCTTCGCGACTGCAATCGAAAATAGCCCAATCGGTCCGCATCCCGTGATGGCAACAGTTTTCGCCGCAATCTCGCCAGCCAAAACTGTGTGCACGGCGTTGCCCAGCGGGTCGAGAATCGACGCGTACTCGAGGGGAATGGCGGGATCGAGCTTCCAGATATTCGATTCAGGAATGACGACGTATTCGGCAAAAGCTCCGTTCGCATCCACGCCGATGATTTTCACGTTCTGGCAGATGTGCGCTTCGCCTGTTCGGCATTGCAGGCACTTGCCGCAGGCCACGTGCATCTCGGCGGAAACGAAGTCACCTTCTTTCACGCTGGTCACTTCATCGCCAAATGCAGCCACTTCTCCGCAGAATTCATGGCCCGGGATCAGCGGCGGATGAATCCGGCTCTGCGCCCAACGATCCCAGTCATAAATATGCAGGTCCGTGCCGCAGATCGACGCGACTTTCACCTTCACCAGCACATCGGTCCGCCCAAAAGACGGGACCTTAACCTCGCGAACCTCCGCGCCCGGGGCGGGTTCCGGCTTTACCACCGCCAGCATCGTCGTCGCCATGACTGCCACCTAAGAATGGATGCCCACCGCGAAAAGGCAAACACACGATTTTAGCACCGTGGGCGAGCCCTCCTCACCGTAGCGCAGCTCCTCAGCTCCTCGCCGTAGCTTGCGATCTTCGTTTATTACTGGCTTGCCGGCTCGCGGGTCGCGCTCATTTTGCTTCCCGCATGCGCTCTGATGGGCGGCACCCTCGCGTCGGCATGCGCGCCATCAGCGAGACGGTTCCCGGCGAGACGAAGCGTTGGTTCAGTTCTCTCTACATGGCAAATGTCGGCGCTGCCATTGTCGGCGCTTGACTGCGTCTGTTCCTCATCGAACTGTGGGGATTTCATCGAACTGTCGCCATCGGAGCTATCGCGCGGGCGGCCGGACTGCTCTGGGCAAATTCGCCGCAACCTGCGCCCGAGTTGCGGCCACCTGCCTCGGGGACCATTCGCGCGGGCAGCAGCGGCATCCTGGTTCTCCCTTTTTTCTCAGTGGACTCACTTCCATGGCATGGAAGTCGTCCGGGTGCGCAGCTACAAGCCGTATTTCGGCGCCGTCGTCTATGCCTTCGCGTTGATTCTCTGCACGTATCCGCTGGCGACTTTCGTGGGTTCTATTTTCTATCGCGGGCGCTGGCGAGGACGCGACAGCGGACCAGTCAACCAAACCGTCTCGGGCCACTGAGTCCGGAATCCTGCAACGCACCCAGGTGTGCGAATCCCTAAGCGAGAAATGAATTGTCCTCCGAACGGGGCGAAGGATCTTGGGTTCGTGGCGACAGAAACCTATTTCGCCACCCGGCGGCTCCCCACCACCATCTTCATTCCATATTTCGGACGCAGGGTGATCAACGGTTGGGGCTCAACTGGATGTCCGGGAACCAGCGCCAGCTTCCACTTTTGCCCCAGCGTGGCCAGCAGCAGCACGCCTTCCATCCACGCAAAAGATTCTCCAATGCATTGCCGAGCGCCGGAGCCAAATGGAAAGTATGCAAACTTTGCCCGCCGCGCTTTGGCTTCGGTCGTGAACCGCTCCGGATCGAAGCGCAGCGGATCAGGGAAGAACCTCGGGTCACGTTGCAGAACGAACTGGCTCATCAGCACGGTGGTTTTCGCCGGCAGGAAGAACTCGCCAAGCCTAAAGTCACGCTGCGCGTAGCGTCCCATGGCCCACGCCGGCGGATACAGCCGCATCGCTTCCGCGAAAACCATTTCGACATACCGTAATCGCGGCAAATCCTCATAGCCCGGCAACCGTCCCTGCAACTCGCGGTCAATCTCTTCATGGAAGCGGCCTTCGCACTCCGGATTCTCCGAAAGCAGATACCAGGTCCAGGCCACCGCGTTTGCGACCGTTTCATATCCGGCCAGAAAAATCGTGATCACCTGGTCGCGCAACGATTTTTCCGATTCCGCGCCTCTGTCGGGCGATGCGGCCAGCATCAGATCGAGCAAACTCCTGCAATCCGATTTTTTTTCCCGGTGCGCTTCGATCATGCGATACACCACCGCATCAATCCGCTTCCGCGCCCGCATAAATGCCGCGAGCCCCGGCGGCCGCGCATGCACCAGCCACTCCGCCGCGGGCAGCATGACCAGAAAATTGTACAGTCCCATGATGCGGTTGATGGCGTCGGCGAGTTCCTGGACCTGGTTGCGAAGATCGGTGGCAAATAGCGTTTCCGCAACGATGTTGAGCGTGAGATGCATCATCTCGATCGAGATGTCGCGCGTCTCGCCGTCGCGCCAGGTCTCGCGCGTTCGCGCCGCTTCGCGAACCATCGTCGCCGCATATTCCGGAATTCGCTGTCGATGAAATGCCGGCTGCGCCACCTGCCGCTGGGTGCGGTGCTGGGCGCCCTCGCTCGTGATCATACCCTCGCCCAGCAGCATCTTCGAGCGGCGCACCGTGCGTTCCTTGACGAAATTGTCGTTCTGCACGACCAGGATTTCGCGAATGTGGTCGGGATGGTTCAGGAAAATAATATGGTTCCACCCGATCTTGTAGTGCGCGATATCGCCGTACTTTTCGGCGAGGTGCCGGAACAAACTGATGGGATTCGCCGGCCGAAACCTGCGCCACGCAAACCAGATAAGATTGCGCTGGAAACCCGGGGGAAAGCGGTATTCGCCGCCTGTGCGCAGAGACTCGCGCGGTGGGCTCTGGGTCGCTGTTGCCATCCGGTCTAGTTTACGTCAGCATCCCGCCTATCGCGGACGCGAAACCCCGGGGGATGAGCCCGCGCAGACCGGAAGCGAACGATTCGGATCAGGGCATCGCTTCCGCGATGCCAAAATTGCGGCAAACGAGACCGGCTTCAGGCCCCCGGAATCTATTGCGGCGAGATCTTCACTCCCCGCAATGCATCCAGCTCTGCCAGCACTTCCGCGCTGTGGTGCGCAGGATTCACGCCCATGCAGGCTTTCGCGATTTTCCCGTCCGGATCGATCAAGAACGTATTTCGCTTCGCGAACTTCACCACTCCTAAGTTGGTCAATGATCCATAAGCCGCGCTGACTTTGTGATCCCCATCCGACAGCAGTCTGAAATTCAATCCTTCTTTAGCACAGAAATTCTTGTGCGAATCCACACTGTCGACACTTACTCCGAACACCACAGCGTTACGTTCGGCGTACTTCGCTTGATCCACCTGGAACTGGTGGGCTTCGCGTGTTCAACCCGGCGTCTGATCTTTGGGATAGAAATACAGCACGACCCACTTACCGCGGTAACCCTCGAGGCTGACTTTAGAGCCGTCCTGCGAGAGCAGAGCGAATTCCGGCGCCACACTGCCAAGGGGCGGCGCTTTCGAACGCGGCAGCAGCCGCGGAACAAAGAGAACCATCACCAAAACAACGATGCAGAGCAGCACGATGCGCAGCATGGCGAAACTCCGTGCCCTAGAGATAGGCAATTCTAAACCTGCCTCGCAGTTTGGAGCGCGTGTGAAGTGAGTCCGACGGCTTGTCTCTGCGTTCTCTGCTGTCGTGCATCCCCGCTCTCAGCAAAATTCTTCACAATTCTTTATGATGATGGATTACCTACTTCATGGGGGAATCATCAGTCGTGGCTCAGACGGAAACTGACGGCCTTGAAGTCTTAGAAACCAGGGAATGGGTCGATTCGCTCGACTACGTTCTCGCCAAGGGCGGTCCGAACCGAGCTGGACGCCTCTTGCAGCAGCTCGCTCTGCACGCGCGACGCGAAGCCGGTGTCAATCTTCCCTTTACGGCGACCACTCCGTATCAGAACACCATTCCGGCGCGGCAGCAGGCTCCATTTCCCGGCAGTCAGGAGATGGAACGCCGCATCAAAAGCCTAGTTCGCTGGAATGCGCTCGCCATGGTCGTGCGCGCCAATAAGATTCAGGAAGGCATCGGCGGCCATATTTCCACCTACGCTTCGGCCGCCACTCTCTACGAAGTCGCATTCAATCATTTCTTCCGCGCGCAAACCGAAAACGGCGATCGCGATGTGGTTTACTTTCAAGGACACGCGGCTCCTGGAATGTATTCGCGGGCGTATCTCGAAGGCCGCATTTCGAAAGAGAAGCTGCAGAATTTCCGCCGCGAGCTGAGGCCGGGCGGCGGATTGAGTTCCTATCCTCACCCCTGGCTCATGCCCGATTTCTGGGAATTTCCCACCGTGTCGATGGGACTCGGCCCCATCCAGGCGATCTATCACGCGCGTTTTATCAAATATCTCGAGAATCGCGGACTCAAAACCTCCACGGGGGGGAAAGTCTGGGCGTTCTTAGGCGACGGCGAAATGGATGAGCCGGAGTCTCTCGGTTCCATCACGCTCGCTTCGCGCGAGAAGCTCGACAATTTGCTTTTCGTCGTCAACTGCAACCTGCAGCGCCTCGACGGTCCGGTGCGCGGCAACGGAAAAATCATTCAGGAACTGGAAGCCATTTTCCGCGGCGCCGGATGGAACGTCATCAAGGTCATCTGGGGATCGGATTGGGATAGCCTGATCCAGAATGATCGCGACGGGCTGCTCGTGCGCCGTCTCGGCGAAATCAGCGACGGACAATATCAGAAATACTTCGTCGAAAGCGGGGCGTATTTCCGACAGAACCTGTTCGGCACGGATCCACGCCTGCTGAAGATGGTCGAGCATCTCTCTGACGAACAACTGGCGCGCATGCGCCTCGGTGGGCACGATCCCATCAAAGTTCATGCCGCGTATCGTGCAGCCGTCGATCACACGGGCTCGCCCACCATCATTCTCGCGAAAACGATCAAAGGCTACGGACTCGGCGAAGCGGGCGAAGGC
>JASHRE010000369.1 GCA_030037515.1 Candidatus Sulfotelmatobacter sp. | reverse complement strand
CCGCGCAGTATCGTCGCAGCGCACGCCACTGCTCATAAAAAGCAAACTGCAGTGCGGAACGGATCTGAAGGTCATTGGCCAATTCCTCGCGGGCTTTCCGCAAGGCCGAAGGGTCTCGATGCACGAGCGGCCGTGGCCACCGATACCAGCTTTCAAGCTTACGGCGGGCGCGGAGGGCATCGAACAGCACGAAATCGTCGAGCCACCAGGAATTCTGTTTGCGGAAATTCTTGAAACGCGAGAGCGCATCAGCGCTTCCGGCGCGCAGGAAATTTCGTGCCGCTTCGAACAGGAGCGGCATCTTGTGGCCAAAGACCCGATCGTAATCGATGGCGGAAACCGCAGGCCCGGCAGACTTTTCGCAATCGAACTGGCCGAGTTTTTCCCGATCGATCCAGCCGTGCTCGGCCAAGCGTTCGAGACTTATGAGCAGAGGATTCCCGGCAAAAGCGGAAGTCGAAGAATAGGGCGAGTTGCCGTAGCCCAGCGGGCCGAGAGGTAACACCTGCCATAGGCCATGGCGGGCTGATGCCAAGAAATCGATAAAGTGATAAGCCGCCGACCCGAAGTCACCGATTCCGCCCGAGGCGGGCAACGACGTGGGATGCAGCAGAATTCCGGCAGCGCGCGGGAAAGACATGACGAGCGCGGTTACATTCCTTCCTCAGTTCCCGTGCGGGTCAGGGCCTTCAGCTCTTCTTGATTGATCTTGATCTTGCCGGATTTTTCCATTTGATCGCGCAGGTTGGAAATGAAGAGCTCGAAGATTTCCTGCTGTTTCGACTGCAGCAGTTGATCGCGGATCTCATCGCGCTTGGCGGCGAAGTCCGCTTCCGAAGGCTGCTGATGATCGATCAACTCCAGAACCGCTCCACTGCCTCCGCTCATAATGGGACCGCTGATTTCGCCCGGCTTCATCGTAAACGCTACCGAGGCCTGGCCGGTCATCGAGCCGATATCAGGCACCTGGCCATCGGGGAGTACGTAATCGCTGGTCTTCATCGCGGCGCCAAGTTCCTTCGCCGCGCGCTTTAAATCGTGCTCAGCTTTGGCTCGATCGGAGAGTTCCTGGGTTTTTTGCGAAAGAAGAACGCTGGACCGCTCGTTCATGAATTCCTCTTCCACCCGGCTGCGGATTTCGTCGAAGCTCGGAGTCGAAGGCGGTTGGATCGCCAGCAACTGAAACACAACAACTCCCTGCGACGACGAAGCCATGTCGGGCTGAGCCTTGTCGGACTCCATGAAGACGGCGTCCATGAACTGCTGCGCCGGTCCGAGACCGGGCAGCACGTCTTTGCGGGAGAAAAAGTCGGACGTGATCACGGGCACGCCCTCGGCCGCCGCCGCCGCGTCGATGCCCTGCGTGCGCGCCTGATTCAGTATTTTCTGTGCTTCGTTCTGCGCGATCTGCTGTGCCTGCTGCCGCTTCAAGACCGGCTCGATTTCGCTCTTCACCTGATCGAGCGGCTTCAGTTCCGCGTCATGCTTGTCATCGACGCGGATGATGTGGAATCCATAACTGCTCTTAACCACGCCGCTGATCTGGCCCTTGGGAAGCGAGAACGCCACTTTTTCGAATTCCGGGACGGTCTGACCGCGCCCGATCCAGCCCAGCGATCCGCCGTTCTTTGCGCTGCCGGGATCCTCGGAATATTTCTTGGCCAAGTCCTCGAAATTGGCGCCGTCCTTAACCTGCTTCAACAGATCCTCGGCGCGCTGTTGTGCTTCCGCGACACCCTTTCCGTCCACCTTGCCATCCGGCCCCGGAAGCGGAGTCTTGATCAGAATGTGGCTCACTTTCACCTGTTCCGGCTGGCGATACTGGTCGCGATGTTGGTCGTAGTAATCGCGCAGGTCCGCTTCGCTAATGTGAACTCCGGCTTCGGCTTTGTTGTAGTCGACGACCGCGTACTTTACTTTGCGCTTCTCGGGAATTGAATTTGCGTAGCTCGCCTTGTGGCTGTCGTAGAAGGCCTTCAGTTCCTGGTCGGTGGGATGCAGGCCCTTCTTGATGTCGTCCTGCTTCAAGACCGCATAGTCGAACTTGACCTTGGAGTTCTGCTTAAGGAACTGATCGTGGATTTCAGTTTCACTGACGGTCGCGGTTCCGGAAACCAATGCCTGGAGCTTGCTCAGAATAATGTCGTCGCCAACCGAACTCTCAAACTTCGCCGGAGTGAGGTTCGCCTGCTGCAGGCGCATCTCGTATTCCTGTTGGCCGATGAAGTCGCCGCCGGGGAAGAAATAAGCCGCGTAACGGCCATGCTGCAGTTCGTCTCGGACTTCCTCTGGCGTAACGCGCAGTCCCATGCGATGTGCTTCAGTGAGCAAGGCCTGACGGGTAATGAGTTGCTCGACCGCGCGCTGAGTCTCCTGCGCCATGAGAAAGGGCATGATCTTCGAAGCCGCTTCCCCATAGCGAGCCGCATCCTGCTGCGCTGCCTGCTGCGCCGTCTGATGGACTTCGTCCGAGGTTATGTTTTCGCCATTAACCTGCGCGACTATATGAGAATTGGGATTGCCGAAGCTCTGATTACCGCTGCTCGGAATCAGATAGACCAGCATGGCCAAGCTGATGATGACCAATATGCCCCCCAGAACAAATTTCTTGATGGGCCCGGGGGTCTGCAAAAATCGAATCATGTTGTTGTTAACTCCAGTGAGGAAAAGCTGGAAGTTTCATTATAAGGCACGGGGCGCATTCTAAAGAGGCGATCAGCCAGCCCATTCCGACGTCAGCGGTTTAATCCTTTGCGGGGTTCGGGACTGCCTCCGCCATTAGCGCCCTCCGTCCGAAATCCGCTATTGAAACGAATTAATAAGCGTGCTATCCATTCTGCTGGGATTTCTCGACGGGGCGCGCTGATTTGCACGCAAGCCCCGGGGGGAAACATAGGAGCGCCATGAACTCAGGGAAGCGGTTAGCTGTGACACTTGCTGGTTTCTGCGTGATCGGGTCCATTTCGTCGGTTGTTGCACAGGATAAAGTCGCTCGGGAAAATCGCGCCACCGCCGCCGAAGAAACCCGGTTGGTTTTGCGCGAAGGGTGGTCGCTACAGACTTCGGCCAAGGTCGATGCCAAGGGAGAATTCATTTCGACCGCAAAGTTCTCCCCTGAGGGGTGGCACCACGCAACTGTTCCGACTACAGTCGTCGCGGCGCTGGTAAAAGACAAGACTTTGCCCGATCCGTTCTTCGCCATGAACCTGCGCAGTTTCCCCGGCGTGACCTATCCGATCGGGGGAAACTTTTCGAACATTCCGATGGCGCCCGACAGCCCATACGCCGTCTCCTGGTGGTATCGCAAAGCGTTCGAGATGCCTGTTTCATACAAAGGGAAAACGGTGTGGCTGAAATTCGACGGCATCAACTACCGGGCGAATATATGGCTGAACGGAAAGCAGATTGCCGATTCCGACAAAGTTGCAGGGGCGTGGCGCACGTATGAGTTCAACGTGACCGACGCGACGAAACCTGGCGCAGGAAACGTGCTCGCCGTGCAGGTTTTTTCGCCTACCGATCACGATCTCGCCATCACCTTTGTGGACTGGAATCCCGCACCTCCCGACAAAAACATGGGGCTCTGGCGCGATGTTTATTTGACCACCAGCGGCCCGGTCGCACTGCGTTATCCAGCCGTTGTTTCCAAGCTGAATTCGCCGACCAACGATCGTGCCGAATTGACGGTTAGCGCGCAGGTGAAGAACGGTACGGATCATGCGGTGAAAGGCACACTCAAGGGAGAGATCGATAGCGTCAAGTTCGAGCAGGAGGTCGAGCTCGCTCCGAACCAAACGAAGGATGTCACGTTCACGCCCGATAAATTCAGCCAGCTGGTGTTCGAGAATCCGCGCCTATGGTGGCCGGCGCAGATGGGAATGCCGAATCTTTATCCGCTGAGGATGGAATTTGAACTGGGCGGCGCAACGATGAGCGACCAATCCAAAACCGAATTCGGAATCCGGGAAGTCACTTCCGACTTGAATTCCGTTGGCGGACGCCAGTTTCACATCAATGGCAAGAACATCTTGATTCGCGGCGGCGGCTGGACTCCGGACATGATGCTGCGCGAGAACTCGCAGCGTCTGCATGACGAATTTCGCTACGTCCGGGACATGGGGCTCAACACAGTCCGCCTGGAAGGGAAACTCGAAACGAAGGAGTTTTTCGATCTCGCTGACCAGCAGGGCATTCTGGTCATGGCCGGATGGTGCTGCTGTGATTTTTGGGAGCGCTGGCCGCGCTGGAGGCCGGAAGACTTCGACATCGCCAAAGAATCTCTCCGCGATCAGATCTACAGGCTGCGCAGCCATCCCAGTCTCGTCATGTGGCTGAATGGCAGCGACAATCCTCCGCCACCGGACGTCGAGCAGATGTATCTGGACGTGGAGAAGGATCTGCTCTGGCCGAATCCCATACTTTCCTCGGCGACGGGCAAACCGACGAGTGTGACCGGAGAAAGCGGCGTCAAAATGAGTGGGCCCTACGAATACATCGCGCCCGGTTATTGGGAGGTCGACACGCCTCAAGGTCAGCCGGGACGCAAGCTGTGCAATCCCGGAGGTTGCGGCGGAGGCTACGGATTCAACTCGGAAACGAGCATGGGACCGGCCGTTCCGCCAGTTGAGAGCATTGAGGCTATGGTCGGCAAGGATCATCTCTGGCCGGTCGACGACGTGTGGAACTACCACGCGGGCGGGGGCGAGTTCAAAACCATCAACGTGTTCAGCACGGCGCTGGCGGAACGCTACGGCAACTCCGACAATGTCGATGACTTCGCGATCAAGTCGCAGATGCAGACCTACGAAGGCGTTCGCGCCATGTATGAAGCGTACAGTCGCAACAAGTACGAGTCGACCGGTGTCATTCAATGGATGCTCAACAACGCCTGGCCTTCAATGATCTGGCACTTGTACGACTATTACCTGCGTCCGGGAGGCGGATACTTCGGCGCCAAGCGAGCGATGGAAGCTCTGCATCCGGTCTATGGATATGACGATCATTCGATTTGGGTGGTCAGCAGCCAATACGAAGACGCCAAAAACCTGAAACTCACCACCAAGATTTACAACCTCGACATGAGGGAAAAGTTCTCGCAGGAAAATAACGTCGATGCTCCGGCCGACAGTACGGCGAAAATCTTCACTCTGCCGGACATCGAAGGCCTCAGCGCCACCTATTTCGTTGTGCTGCGGCTTGAGGGTTCCCGCGGCAAACTCGTCGGATCGAATTTCTATTGGCTTTCGACCAAGCCCGAAACCCTGGATTGGGCAAAAACGACCTGGTGGATGACGCCGACGGCTTCCTATGCGGACTATACGGCAATTTCCCAACTGCCGAAAGTAAAGCTGGGCGAAACCAGCCGGACAGAAATTCATGGTGAGGAAGCGGTCACGCACGTAACGCTGACGAATCCCAGCAAGAATCTTGCATTTTTTGTGCGGCTGAAGGTCGACCGAGGCCCCAGGGGCGAAGAGATTCTCCCCGTAGTTTGGGAAGACAACTACATTTCTCTGCTCCCCGGAGAAAAGCGCGAGATCACCGCGTCGTATCGGGCGACAGAACTGAGATCTGCGAAACCCGCCGTAGAAATAAGCGGCTGGAACGTGGAGAAGATTGAGTAATTGAGTCGTTGATAGATTCAATCGTCAAGGGAGTAACTGACGAGTAGAAATGCAAAGTCGAAAGTTGGCGCGCAGCCGCAGAAAGTTTGATTTACAAAGTTACCCGATCCCAAGAGTCACACCATTTCGTCACACGTGTTCCGACACGGAGAGGATATTTCCATCCGGATCTTTGAACCATGCCACTTTGTCGCCTGAGGGCGCGGTCCAGACTCCGAGTGCGTCTTGCTTAAAGAATCCGAAGGTTTCGAAGTGAACACCGCGTTCACGTAGCGAGGTTACGGCTTGTTCGATCGGCTTTACTTCCCATCCCAGAACGGTGAAGTGGGGAGGCTTGACTTCTTTCATTTTGACGGCGCGCAGCCGGATTCCGTTGGAATCAAACACGACCGCGAAGCCGTCATCTTTGACAAAGCGTAGGCCGAGCTTGCCTTCGTAAAACTCTCTGGCATGGGCACCATCGGTGATCGAAATGAAGGCAACAATGTTATTGGATCCTAGCATCGCTTGACTCCTGGTGAAGAACTCGATCTGTTGTTGGGCAATGCCTGGGTGACCTTCGTGCCCTTTGTGGGGGGTGCTTTTTTCCGAAAATTTAACAGCACCCGGACGTAGGGTCCGCTACGAATCGCTGAAATCGATCATCACCGGCGCTGAGCGGAACCAGTTCGTCTTGTAGCCGACGTAGAGGATGCCAACCGCAAACCAGATTCCACCGACGGTTTTGGCCAGATTGTTCAGGTTCCACCAGATGTAGCCGCAAACAAGAAACCCAACCAGTGGTAATACAGCGTCTTGCACAAAGCGCCACCTTGCACCCTTTCTCTGCGCCTGGACCGTGAACTGCCAGAAGCAGGCGAAATTTACGCCGCTAAAGGCGAGGAAAGCTCCAAAGTTCAGCAGTTCTCCAGCGTGCTCGTATGCGTTGCCGATGTGGTAAAGCAACTCCGC
>JASHRE010000368.1 GCA_030037515.1 Candidatus Sulfotelmatobacter sp. | reverse complement strand
CGCACTGAATCTTCTGCCCACGCGCTTCGCTGCCTTTGGACTCATTCTGGGAGCGTTCGCCCTTTTCGCTGCCGAAGCCAAGTTCACCAGTCACGGCGTTCTCACCGTAGGCGGCATCATCCTGCTCACGCTTGGAGGCTTGTTGCTGGTGGACGCGCCCATTCCGCAGATGCGCGTGCACCTGCTGACGGCGCTGGCCGTGAGCATTCCATTTGGGATCATCACTGCGTTTCTGATGACGATCGTAGTGAAAGCCCGGCGGAATAAAGCCGTGACCGGAGCCCAGGGATTAATCGGTGAAACCGGAGTTGCGAAGACCGCGCTCTCGCCGCAGGGCAAGGTTTTCGTGCACGGCGAACTCTGGGACGCGATCGCTTCCACTCCGCTGGCCGTCGGCGAACTGGTTCGCGTCAATAAAGTGAATGGATTAACCCTCGAAGTCGCGCCTCTGGGGACTGCCCCTCCACAACCGACGGTCGCCGCGACTTCCGCCTGAAAGCCGATTCTGCGAAGTTCAGGCTCAGATCATCCGCCCCAGCAGACGAATTTCTCGTGCGCCGCGCGCTCGGCCCGTGCGAAAGCCCGCGGCAATCCCCCTAGCAGATCGGTCGCGACCATCGCGTGCTCGCCGACTTCGGCGAGCATCAGATCTCCGGCCAGACCATGCAGATGAACCGCGGCGCAGACCGCCCGCAAGATCGCATCGGGAGTTTGCAAAGCTTTCGTCTGCGCGATCATGCCTGCGACCATTCCGGTCAGAATGTCGCCGGTCCCACCGGTCGACATTCCCGGATTTCCCGTCGTATTTACCCAGACCTCGCCGTCGGGTGGAACCACCAGCGTTCGATTTCCTTTGAGGACCACGATCAGCTCGTGCTCGCGCGCAAACTTCCGAGCCACTCCAATTCGATCTTTCTGCACGTCGGGAATGGAACAGCCCGCCAATCGCGCCATCTCGCCGGGATGCGGAGTGATCGCGAGGGTGCGTCCATGGCCGTTCAATTCCTCGGCTCGGCCTTCGAACGCATTAAGGCCATCGGCGTCGAGGACGATGGGAACCGAGCTTCGCTCGACCAGGCTGCGCACGAAAGCCGAGGTGTCGGGCACGCGCGAAATTCCCGGACCGATGGCGAGCACGGATTTGCCTTTCGCCAGTTCTTCGATGTGCTCGATCGCGGACGCGGCAATCGTTCCCGCCTCGGTTTCCGCCAGCGGTTCGGTCATGACTTCAGGATGAAATCCGGCGACCGTGGGCAGAACAGATTTCGGCGTCGCCACGGTTGAAAGTCCGGCCCCGCTGCGCAGCGCCGACACGCCAGCCATGGCTGCGGCGCCAGCCTTGCCAAAGGATCCGCCGATCACCAGCACATGTCCGTAAAGGCCCTTGTTCGAATCCGCCGGGCGCTTGTCGATCAGCAGCGCAAAATCGCGCGCGGTAATGACGTTTAAACGCAGCGACGAAACGATTGCTTCCTCCGGCGACCCGATTCCCGCAACGCAAGTGGGCCCATCCGTGAGCGAACCGAATATATGCGCGGGACGCGGCGCGGTGAAAGTTACGATCGAATCCGAGCGCGCCACGACTCCCTGCTTCGCATCGTCCGCGGTCATCGCGTCCGAGTCCGCGCCGGAAGGAATGTCGACCGCGACCACCGGCGCTTTCGCGGCATTCAGAGCCGCAATCGCATGGGCATAAAATCCCTCGACCGGAGGCTTGAATCCTGTGCCCAGGATGGCGTCAATGTACAAATCGGCGGAGAAAACAGAGCGCGCACGCTCGCTGGTCAATTCTGCGCTCGATCGAATGATTAAGAGGGGGACGGACAGTTTCTTGTACATCTCCGCCGCGTCGCCCTTCAATTCGTCCGGATCAGCGAGCAGAATCACCTGCACTCGCTTACCCGAGGCGTGAACATGGCGCGCAGCGACGAATCCATCTCCGCCGTTGTTGCCCTTGCCGCAGATGACAACGATGTTCCGTGCATCTTTGTAATGAGATAGCGCGTGATCGGCGACGGCAATTCCAGCGTTTTCCATCAGGGTTAGCGAGGGAACGCCGAAGCGCTCGCTGGTGGCGCGATCGATGCCACGCATTTCCGCGGCGGTGACAATCTTCATGGGCAGTCAGTTCTCGGCGGCCTGTTTGTTCGGTTCTTAGTTGTCAGTTGTCAGTTTTCGGTTCTGGGTTGTCGGCGGCAACCGTCTGATACGAGCTTAAGACTCGAGACCTGCGGAAGAAAAGCCGACCGCTAACCACAGACGGCACAAATCGCAACCAGGAAGACTCGCCAAAACCCGCCGCGGGCGGCCGATCAATCCGCCATGGAGCGCGCGGGCGCGCCCGCGGCGCCGTTGGCGATTTCATTCTGCACTTTGCTGTGCTTGCGTCCGTAACCGAAGTAGATGGCAAGTCCAATGATCAGCCACACGATCAGCCGGGCCTGGGTCATCGGCGACAGGCCGATGATGAGGGCCGTGGAAAACAGAATCGCCAGAATCGGAACCGCCGGGACCCACGGCGTTTTGAAAGGCCGGTTCAACTCGGGATGCGTTCTTCTCATCACCCATACTCCCGCGCTGACCAGCACGAATGCCAGCAGCGTTCCGACGCTGGTCATTTCATCGAGAACGCTCAAGGGCACGAACGTCGCCAGAATCGCGACGAAGAATCCGACCACCATCGAACTGATATAAGGCGTGCGGAAGCGGGGATGAATTTTGCTGGCCCACGGCCACAACAATCCGTCTTTCGACATGGAATAAAACACGCGCGACTGCCCGAGCAGCATCACCAGCATGACAGTTGCGAGTCCGGCGATCGCGCCGAGTTCCACGAGGAAGGTGGCCCAATGTTGTCCTGTGACGCGAATGCCCACCACGACTGGGTCCGGCACGTTGAGTTGCTGATATGGCACCATGTGCGTCAGCAGTCCGGAAACAAGGATGTAGAGGACCGTGCAGATCACCAGCGAGCCCAGGATTCCGAACGGCATGTCTTTTTTGGGATTCTTGGCTTCCTGTGCCGCCGTCGACACCGCATCGAAGCCGATGTAAGCGAAGAAAACCACGCCTGCTCCGCGCAAAACGCCAGACCATCCAAAGTGGCCGTTTTCGCCCGTGTTTGGCGGAATGAAAGGATGCCAATAATTCGGCTGACCATGATGGGAAACCAGAAAGGCGCTGGCCAAGCCAATGAAAACACATACGACCGCGACTTTGAGGATCACGATCGCGGTCGTGAAGTTGGCCGATTCCTTGATGCCGATGACCAGAATCGAGGTGATTGCGGCGATGACCAGAAAGCCGACGTAGTCGTAGTTCAGGTGAATCGGAATGCCGAAAAGGACGAAATCGGAATGCGGCATCGGGGGCAATCCCATGCCGATATCTTGAAGGAACGCGCGCAGATGGCCGCTCCATCCGACCGCAACCGTAGCAGCGCCAAAGGCGTATTCGAGAATCAAGTCCCAACCGATGATCCAGGCGACAAGTTCTCCCAACGTTGCGTAGGAATAGGTATAGGCGCTGCCGGCGATCGGGATCATGGAGGCAAATTCGGCGTAGCAGAGTCCGGCAAAAGCGCAGGCAATCCCGGCCAGAATGAAGGAGAAAAGAATCGCTGGACCGGCAAACTGAGCCGCGGCTTGTCCGGTAATGACGAAAATGCCGGCTCCGATGATGGCGCCGATGCCGAGCGTCAGCAGGTTGATAGGGCCGAGCGCCCGCCTGAGGCTGTGTTCGCCGGTTTCCTGCGCCTCTTGCAGCAGGACGTTAATAGGTTTCGTGGCAAAGAGTTTGGACATCCGCTTTGTTTTCTCCTTCGAGGCTACGACAAGGCTCCGCTCGAGTTTTTTCCTGCCGTCCGCGACCATGCATAATAGACCGGAATTCCGAGCAGCACCACGATCAATCCCGGCCACGTGTATTGGGGCTTATAACGCAATAGTACGACATCAATGAACAAAGCCATCAGAATATAAACCGCGGGCAGGACGGGATAACCAACTGCCCGGTAGGGCCGCTCGGCATTTGGATGCGTACGCCGCAGAACAAACACACCGGCAATGGTCAGAATGTAAAACAGCAGCGCGGCAAAGATGATGTAGTCGAGAAGCTGGCCGTAAGTGCCCGAGATGCACAGCACGCAGGTCCAAATCATCTGAACCATCAGCGAGACTGCGGGCGTCTTGTATTCAGGATGCAATCTCGCGACTTTGCGGAAAAATAACCGGTCTTTCGCCATGGCGTAATAGACGCGAGCTCCGGACAGAATGAGGCCGTTCATGCATCCGAAGCTGGAAACCATGATGGCCGCCGCCATCAGCAGGCCGCCCACGGGGCCGAGCATTTCGGTCATCACGGCGGTAGCCACGCGGTCTTCGGCGGCGTGATTGATTCCGCGCTCCATGACGGTCGCGCCGCCCTGCACCCCGTTCATCGGCAGCACTGTGAGGTAGACAAAATTGCAGGCGATGTAGAGCGCGATGACGATGCCGGTCCCCAGAGCCAACGACAAGGGCAGATTGCGACTGGGATTCTTGACTTCTCCGGCGGTGAAGGTCACGTTATTCCAGGCATCGGAAGAAAACAGGCTTCCCACCTGGGCCACGGCGATGATCGTCAAGGTTCCGACCATGACGATTGGTCCGCCCACGCCGACCTGAACGGCGTGCTGTGAGCCTAGTCCGGCGTTGTGCCAGAAGTTGTGGCCGAAATTGGCGGCAATCGCTTGCGGGTTGCGCCCAATCGCAACGCCGATCAATGCCAGCCCCAGCAGACCCGCAGCTTTGGCCGTGGTAAACACATTCTGAATGGCCGCACCGATCTTCAAGCCGAACACATTGATAATCGACAGCAGAATGGTGAGCAGAATGGCCATCAGATTTTGCGTGTTAATGCCGACATCCATGTTGCCCAGCACCATGGGGCCGATCGGGATTGGCGGAACCTTCCAGAGATGCAAGATCCAGTGCGTAGAAGAAATTGACGGCCAGAAGACGCCCAGGAATTTACCGAAAGCCACGCCCACCGCGGCGATCGTGCCAGTCTGGATGACGAGAAACAGCGTCCAGCCGTAAAGAAATCCCCAGAGCGGGCCGAGGGCTTCGCGGAGGTAGACGTATTGGCCGCCGGCCCGGGGCATCATCGCGGCCAGTTCGCCATAGCTGAGCGCGGCGGTGACGGTCAGGAACCCGGTGACAGCCCAGGCGGCGATCAGCAAGGCGGGCGAACCGACTTCGCGGGCAATATCGGCGGAAACGATGAAGATGCCGGAGCCGATCATCGAGCCGATGACCAGCATGGTGGCGCTGGTCAGCCCCAGTCCTTTGATCAGCTCTTGATCCTGATGGCTATGAATTTCCCAGTCGCTCGTTGCCGCGGGCCGCGTTGTCGATGTGGTCAGGGTGTGCTCCCGTTTCCGGTCGTTGGTCGTTGGTCGTCGGTCGTTAGTCGTCAGCCCGCCGAGCGCTCTGTCAGCACCAAGCGAATGAATCACTCCCGCGGTTTGGCGGCGCCGGCAAACCGCATACGCCCGGCGCCGCCCAGGAGGAGGTGGCGTTCGGAATACTCAACCACTCTAGGGCCGAAAGCCACTGACCAATCACCTACGACCAAAGACGTTCCAGCAATCTGCTGAGAACTTTACCGCAATATGCGCAAAAATTCCTCTGCTGATTTGCGCGGATCCGGTAGCAAATCGGATATCACCGCAACTGAGTCGGCGCCAGCTGCGATGACCGAACGAGCATTGCCGCGGATGATCCCGCCGATGGCAACCAGCGGCTTGCGGGTGAGTTCGCGGGTGCGGCGCACGCCTTCGAGACCGACCACGGGATCGGGATTGGACTTGCTGGAGGTGGCGAATACCGGACCAATCGCGATATAGTCGGCGGAAGTCTGATCGGCTTCCCGGACTTGCTCGCGGTGGTGCGCAGAAACCCCAAGCCAGCGCCGGGGACCGATGATCCTTCTCACCGAATCGGGCGCAAGATCGTCTTGCCCGACGTGGACGCCGTCGAAATCGGCAGCCAGGCATAAATCGGAGCGGTCATTCATGATGAGGTGAATGGAACCATCGAGGCTTGTCTTTAACTCTCGCGCCTGCTCCAGCATGAGTCGAGCATTGCCGGACTTGTTGCGGTATTGGATGAGCGTGCACCCCGCAGAGGCCAGTTCCTCGACCGCCATCCGCAAGGCGCGTGTATCCCCGAAGCAGCTGGCGTCAACAATGGCGTAGAGGCGGGGTAGATGCACGCAGTTCAGTCTATCTGGTCGGGGAGAAAATCGTCAGACCACCGCCTCCCGGCTGGGGAACTGGTCGCGTGAAGCCCGGAATCCCCCGCTTTGCCCGTGGCCAGGTTCAGCGCGACAGCTCGCAAATCCAGTTGACTTCCCAGTTTTTGCCTCCGTCCGCCGAGAACGACTGCTCCATCCGCGCCGACTGGGGAGAGATATTGAGCCAGACGTAACGCACCAGAATGGCACGTCCTTTGTAATCTTCCTGATCGAAAAACTCGCCGCGATTTCCAGTGAAAGAACCAACCATGGCCGGCAGGCCCAGCGTTCCTTTGTCGACATCGACCAGATAGATGCTCCATTGGTGCGATGTGGGGTTATATAGGCGCAGCGTCTGCCCTTTGATGCGCAGCTTCTTGTCGCTGCTGGTGACTTCGAACTGTTCGAAGTTCGCGTTGCTGTCGAGAATTTTGTGGTGGTTCGAGATGCCGTCGTATTCGATCCAGGTGTTGGAATTGTCGAGGCGGTCCGGCAGACGGCGGACGTGAGCCTTCCAGTCTCCGATCAGAAAGTCAAAGTCGTGCGATCCGTCGCGCTGCGGAAGGTTTGCGGGATTGTCGGTGCTCTGGGCGTCAACCGGGAGGGCGAAGATTGCGGCGAGAAGAAGCAGCGCGAATGCGGCAAGGGTCCTGAGCTTCATGAATTTATCCTTCCCCGATAATGGCGGGCTACGCCGATGGTTTACTCCGTGTTCGACGGAGACCGCTCAAATCAGATACCGATCGATCGGCACCGCGAAGCTAGGCCTCGCCGGACGGCCAGGGCGCCTCATCCCCGTCGCCTCAAAACCGGGGCGCGCTCGGGGAACCCGGCGGCTGTCCCGACATGACGCCACGCTTCGCTCCGCAGGGCGGCCCCTTTGACTGCCCCCCGAGCCCAAGAGGCATCCGCCCTCACATGTGTCCGTTTCTCCTCAGGAATCTTTCGATAAATCCCGTGTCGATCTTCCCGGCCCGAAAATCGGGATCGGCGAGAATTTTTCGATGCAGCGGGATCGTCGTGTAGACGCCTTCGACGATGAACATATCCAACGCGCGCGACATGCGGGAAACGGCTTCGTTGCGGTCTTTGGCCCGGACAATCAGTTTGGCGATCAGAGAATCGTAATACGGAGGAATCACGCCTTCGGCGTAGGCCGCCGTATCGACGCGCACGCCTGTCCCTCCAGCAGGATGAAATGCCGTGATCTTCCCGGCCGACGGCGTGAACTTTTCCGGGTGCTCGGCGTTGATGCGGCACTCGATGGAGTGTCCGCGATGTACGATCGGGCCCATGAGCACGTCGCTCATCTTCGCGCCCGCGGCGATCATGATCTGGCTTTTTACAAGATCAACGTCGGTGACCATCTCGGTGACCGGATGCTCGACCTGAATGCGCGTGTTCATCTCGATAAAGTGCAGATTGCGGTTCTGATCCATCAGGAATTCGACCGTTCCAGCGTTGGTGTAGCCGATTGATCCCAGGGATCTGCAGAGCACATCGCCGATTTGCTGGCGCAGTTCCGGCGTGACTTGCGTGGATGGCGATTCTTCCAGCAATTTCTGGTGACGGCGCTGGATCGAGCATTCGCGTTCGCCCAGGCTGACGACGTTCCCGTGCTCATCGGCGAGAACCTGGAATTCGATGTGCCGGGGATGCTCGACATACTTCTCCATGTAGAGATCGCCGTTGCCGAAGGCGCCCGCGGCTTCGGCCTGGGCGGCTTTGAACAATCCCGGCAATTCTTCTGCATTACGGACGATCCGCATGCCGCGCCCGCCGCCCCCGGCGGATGCTTTGACGATCACCGGAAGCCCGACCTTCCTGGCCCATTCGAGCGCTTCGCCTTCTGAAGCAATGATTCCATCGGATCCGGGCAAAATGGGCACGCCCGCCGATTTCATGGCGGAACGGGCTTTTTCTTTCTCGCCCATCAGACGCGTGACTTCCGGCTTCGGGCCGATGAACTTGATGCCGCTGGTCTCGCAGACTTCGGCAAAATTGGCGTTCTCGGCCAGCAATCCATAACCGGGATGCACGGCCTCGACGTTGGCAATCTCCGCAGCACTTATGACTGCGGGAATATTCAAATAACTTTGCGCAAGCTGGGGAGGGCCGATACAGATGGCTTCGTCGGCAAAGCGGACGGGCAGCGAAAGACGATCGGCCTCGCTGTAGATCGCGACCGTGCGGATGCCCAGTTCCTTGCACGCGCAGATCACGCGCAGGGCAATTTCACCGCGATTGGCGATAAGAATCTTTTTAAACATCAACTATCAGCTCTCAGCCCAATCCAAGCTTCCAGGGCGTGGCTGGACGCAGGCAACACAGTTAAAGGAATCGGCATAGGGGAGATGGTCGCCCCTCCCTCCCTGCCACACCCTCGAAAAAACTACCGCGCGGTCTCTTGAGCCGTGATTGGCGTTAGCTGTACCGAATACCCGAGCTTCTTCAGTTGGGTTATGAGCCTTTGCTTTCGGCGCTTAAGCGTGAGAGCAGTCACGGCCGGCCCATGCTCGACGTAGCGAACGCCTTCGTGTAAAACCTTCCAGATCAATCGGCAGAGGCGGTGAGCAATTGCCCAAACAGCCTTGGCATAACCTAGGCGAACGGATAAACGTTTAAAAAGGATTTGCAGGTAGCAGTCTCGCTTCCGCACCGCTGCGTGGGCGAGTTGGTTCAGCAGTCGACGAAGCGCGCGGTTGCCTTTCGCTGATCGGTTGCTGTTGGACTCGCCAGCGCTCTCCTCCCTCCCAGGACAGACCCCCACCCAAGACGCCAGTTGTTCCGGCGACGGAAACGCTTCTGCACGCGGACCGATCTCGGCAATAATTTGTTGTGCCGAATCGACCCCCAGCCCGGGCAGCTCCGCAAGGCGGACGATGGCGGTTTCATGCGCTTTCATCGCATCCGCGATCATCCTCTCGAGCTCAGCCATTTGTGCTTCGATCAAATCCAAACGCTGTAAATACAGTGTCAACAGGGTTCGGCGTGCTGGCTGAGGCTGCCCGTTGAGGGCATCCTTCAGCTGTGCATCGCTAGCATGCAAGCGCTTATCCCCTAACTCTCGTAGTCGGGCAAGGTCCGTTTCACCGGCTGCGATAGCGCGCAGAATGCGTTGCCCGCTGGCTCCGAGCAAATCACTGACTACACTGGATAATTTGATCTGACACTCTTCCAGCAAACTTTCCAGTTGGTTTTGTAGTCGCACCCGATCGCGCCTCAATTGATATTTCGTGCGGGTCAACGTGCGCCAACACCGCTGCTCTGCGTCTGGAACGTAACTCAGCCTCAAATCATCGCTGAGCAAGCGCGTGACACAGCGTTTCGCATCTCGATAGTCCGTCTTACGTCCACGAGGACCCCGGTTCGACCGTGCTTGTGCCAACCAGAGCTGAAATTGCCCCTCCAACGCCAGCCACACCGGTTTCCAATATTGCGCTGTGGATTCCATCACAACTTCCTGGACGGTCTGCGCCCGCAACCATGCCGATAGATTCCGCAGTTCGTTCACAGTCGTGCCGAACCGTCGGCACTCGAACCGGAACTCTCTTTCTCCGACGTTGGCCACGGCCACCGCCAACATTCTCTTGTGAACATCGATGCTCTCCCAAGGTAAGTTCGACCGCCTTCGACGCGCAACCGCCGGATTTAGCAGCAGTGCGCTTGATGGATATGGGCTTCGCAATCATTGGCTCGCTCGCCCGCTACCGTACGCCTCATATCCGTTCTTGTTCATCGGCTCGCGTCTTTGCTCGACGCTTCTTTCCGGCCCCCCTCGCGGCAAATGTGATTTCACCGTTGCGCTTCGCTATCACTTCACGTCCATCTCGTTGTGAAGAGGACTTACACCTCCAAGCTGTCGAACATGCTCGGCACACCGAAAAAAGGCGCGCTCCTGGCGCGCCCCAATTAGCCCAGACTTCACTTCTTCGGCCTTATGGCGAACAGTTCCTGACCGTACTCAATCGGCTGGCCGTTGGTGGCCAGAATCTTAACCACCTCGCCGGCAGCATCCGATTCAATTTCGTTGAGCAGCTTCATGGCCTCGACGATGCAGAGAACCTGCCCTTCCACGACGGTGTCGCCGAGCTTAATGAAAGGGGGGGCTCCGGGCGAAGGTGCTTCGTAGTAAGTTCCCACGATCGGGGACTTTACCGTGTGCAACGTTTCTTCTTCCACGGCCTTCACGGGCGCGGCGGGAGCAGCAGGCGGAGCCGCAACTGCGGGCGAGGAGGCCAGCACCGGGGCAGGTGAAGCTGCCGATGGCACGGCAAAAAAGCGCGGGTCGCCGTGTCCGTGCACGACCATATGTTCGCCGGCGCGCTTGATCCGCACCTTCACATCGCCGCGCTCCAGTTCGAACTCGGCAATTTCTTTTTCGATTAAGAACTCGATGAGTTCCTTCAGCTCTCTGAGATTCATTCGTTTATGGTGGGACCGCGTACGACCGGCGCGAAGAAGCCGGGCAGGATTTCAGCCCGGCTGCCTATCGAACTCATGCAATGACGAAGACTATACGGCAATAAAATGCTTGCCCGTCGGGGTCAGAACCTCACAGCCGGTCGGCGTGACTGCTACCATATCCTCGATTCTGACGCCCCACTTGCCGGCAAAGTACACTCCCGGCTCAATCGTGATCACCATGCCCGGCTGAAGCACTTCCTTCTGCCCGGCCGCGATTCGGGGGGCCTCGTGGATCTCCAAGCCGACACCGTGCCCGGTGGAATGCGTAAAGTACTCAGCCAAGCCAGCTTTCCCGAGCACGTTGCGGGCAGCGGCATCAACTTCACCCGCGGTGACTCCCGGGCGCACCGCCTCGGTTGCGGCCAGTTGCGCCTCCTGGACCGCATCGTAGACGCGCCGGGCTTCCTTCGAAACCGGCCCGACCCACACAGTTCGGGTCTGATCGGAACAGTAACCTCCGAGTATAACACCGAAGTCGCAGACCACGAACCCGCCGCGGGGAACCGGATCGGCGGAAGCTCGACCGTGCGGCAACGCAGATCGCTCGCCGGAGGCGATGATGGTGGGAAACGACATGCCCTCGGCGCCCGTGCGCCGCGCCATAAATTCCATCTCGGCAGCGACATCGACTTCCGCCACCCCAACTCGCAGAACCTCGAGCGCGCGGTCAAACAGCCTGGCTCCCAACTTCACAGCTTCGCGAATGCAGGCCAGTTCCTCGTCGTCTTTGATGAGGCGGAGGGGTTCGACCATCGCCGCGGCATCTTTTGCACGAATGCCTGAAGGCAGAAACCGCGTGAGGCGCTTTTTTTCGGCGATGGTGAGGTGCTCAGCCTCAAAGCCAATGATCCAGGACCGAGACCCCTTTCGCTTGCGACTGAGATGCTGGCCCAGCAACTCCAGCGCCGGCTTACGTCCGATGACGATCCTGGCGTCCTTCACTTCTTCATGAGCCTGGGTGTCATAGCGGAAATCGGTGAAGAACACACTTCCGCGGGCTTCGACCAGAAGCAGGCCGGCGCTGCCGGTGAATCCACAAAGATAGTGGACGTTGGGAAGGTGGCTAACCAGGAGCGCGTCAAGCCGCGCGGCGCCGGCGCGCTCGCGCAGCTTGTCCTGTCGAAGCTTGTAGTCCATGCGGGGCCAGTGTATCAGCGGCTCACAGATTTCGCGTGTGGGACGGTTTGAGCGCCGTCAATACACGCGTTTTCGGTGGAGTAGAATCTCCGCCGTGTTCCTCCTTTCCCTCTTGTTCCTGCTGTTGAGCGATAACGCCTCATGGTGGTTGGTACAAACGACGGGGATCGATGCCAACCTGCGCGGCGTGAGCGTGGTTCTTGGCGCAGGCAAGAAAGATCGATTGCATTACATCGTCTGGGCCGTGGGGTCGAATGGCACGGTTTTGCGTTCGCTCGATGACGGCAGCACATGGCACCAGATTTCAGTGCCCCACGCCGGCGGCCTGGATTTTCGCGATGTGGAAGCTTTCAGCAAGGATCAAGCTTATGTGATGTCGAGTGGTGACGGCGAGCAATCACGAATCTACAAAACGATAGATGGAGGAAAGTCCTGGGAATTGCAGTATACGGACCGGCGCTCAGGATTCTTCCTGGACTCGATGGCCTGCGATTCGGAAACGCATTGTGTGGCCCTGAGCGATCCGGTGGATGGCAAGTTTGTCGTTCTAATGACCAATGATGGTAAACACTGGTCCGAGTTGCCGCGGGACAAGATGCCACCGGCGCTTCCAAAAGAGGGAGCATTTGCCGCCAGCGGAACGGCCATTCTGGTTT
>JASHRE010000367.1 GCA_030037515.1 Candidatus Sulfotelmatobacter sp. | reverse complement strand
GCGCGAACTCGAGCAGCGGGTAAAGGAGCGCACCACCGAACTGAGTCAGGCGCTAGCCAGGTTGAAGGCGGAAATGGGCGTGCGCGAAAGGGCGGAAGAGCAATTGCGTCGACTATCCGTTCGTCTCATGGCCCTCCAAGACCAGGAGCGTCGCCGCATTGCGCGAGATTTGCACGACACCACCGGCCAAACTCTCTCCGCCATGAAAATGAACATTGCCATGCTTCAGGAAATGAGCAAAGCCGGCGACTCCGCAAGGGAACTGTTACGCGATCTGAATTCGCTGGCCGACGAAGCTTTGCAGGAAATACGCACAACCTCATACTTGCTTCATCCTCCGTTGCTCGATGAAGCGGGGTTCGCTTCCGCCGCCCGATGGTTCGTCGATGGTTTCGCCAAGCGCAGCGGGATTCAAGTCACTTGCACGATTCCCCCGCAGCTGGGCCGTCCGCCGGCCCATTGCGAACTGGTACTTTTCCGCGTGCTGCAGGAAAGCCTGACCAACGTTCATCGTCATTCCGGGGCGTCAATCGCCGGCGTTGTTCTTGTCCGCGACGCCGGTCATCTGACTTTGGAGGTGAACGATAACGGCGCCGGGATCCCCGAGGAGCGGCTGGCCCAACTTCGAGAAGTATCCGACCACTCGGGCGTTGGCCTCGCGGGTATGCGCGAACGGGTACGGGAATTGGGCGGAGAATTCGAAATTCGTTCAGATTCTAGCGGCACGACGGTAAGCGTGCGCGTTCCTCTCGCCGACGCTTCGGCGCCTGCAGCGCAACATGCAGCCAGTTTTTCCGCCGTTTAACTGTCCCAGGGCGCGCGCGCTCCCATCTTGAGTTGAGGTCGGCTCCAGCATTTCGGTATCCCCGCCTAAGGTATTTCTCCGATACCGACTTGTTACGGGATTGATAATCATTTTGTCGTTCCTTTCCGCTCACAATCCTCCGCTCATTAGTTCCGCGCAGAGGGCTGCCCATTCCGATCCGGCTGCCCCAAGGAGTAGCTCCAATACTCACCGAGCGGTGCAGTTGTCGTCGTCGTTCTCCGGAGGAAATATGAAGTGCCACGCTGTATGGGTTCGCGTTCTTTTCGCATTGCTGGTCTGTTTTTTGCTCATCCTGCCTAGCTCTGCTTTTGCTCAATCACTCACAACTGGCGGAGTCACCGGAACCGTTACCGATCCGAGCGGTGCCGCCCTCACCGGTGCCACAGTAACCTTGAAAAATGACGAAACTGGCGTCACCCAGACGGCAACGTCCAACAGCACTGGCGCCTACCGGTTTTCCTTCCTCAATCCCGGGAGCTATACCGTCACCGCCACCCAGCAGGGATTTCAGACGACGCAGCATGCTGCCACCGTCAGTGTTGGTGAGAACAGCACAGTGAACCTGCAAATGCAGGTGGCTACCGCCAGCACCACGATCGAGGTGAGCGGCGTGGGCAGTGTGATCCAGACCGAGAGCGGAAACGTCACCACTACGATCAGCCCGGAAATCGTCTCCAACATCCCCAATCCGGGCAATGATCTCACCTACTACGTGCAGTTGGCTCCCGGCGCGACCATGAACACCCAAATGGGGTACGGCAACACGGCGCTATTCGGGATTTCGGCGACGTCCAACTACTTTACGATCGACGGGATGAGTGAAAACGACCCTTTCCTCAACGTAAACAACTCTGACGCTACCAATCTGATGCTGGGAGTCAACGACATCGACACCGCTACGGTGGTTAGCAACGGATACACCGGGGAATACGGCACGCTAGCCGGCGCTAACGTGAATTACGTAACCAAGTCGGGAACCAACAAATTTCACGGCAACGCCAAGTATTTCTGGAACGGCAGCGCGCTCAACGCCAATAACTGGTTTGGCGGAAATACCGACACACCGAAGCCTTTCTCCAATGCCAACCAATGGGCAGCTTCATTTGGCGGTCCCATCCGGAAAGACAAGACCTTCTTTTTCGTCGATCAAGAGGGGCTGCGCTTGCTGATTCCGATAGCCGAGCCAGTGATCATTCCAAGCCCGCAATTCCAGGCTGCCACATTGAGTGCGTTGTCCAGCGACGGCAATGCCGCAGAGATTCCTTTCTACACTAAACTTTTCAGTATTTACAACGGCGCCTCAGGGGCCAGTCGCGCCACGAACACCTTACCCGCCGGGGGTTGCAGCGACGGTTCGGTGTATTTGGGTGCGGGTGTTCCCTGTGGGCTCGTCTTTCAATCCAATATTCACAATCTGACGGACTCGTGGTTGCTGGCGGCGCGCGTCGATGAGAATTTCAGCCCACGCGATCATGCATTTATCCACTTCCGCACCGATCATGGACTTCAGGCCACTTATACCGACCCGCTGAATCCGATTTTGAACGCTCAAAGCACTCAGCCCGATTATGAGGGAACAATCCAGTGGAACCACCAGCTTGGAGCCAATGCCGTGAATCAATTTATTGTCGGCGGCATGTGGTACAGCGCCATCTTCCAGCCGGCTGACATCGCGACTGCCACTGCGTTGCTGCCTTACCAAATCGGCTTCGCTGCGAGCCAGTTCTACACCCCCGGCGGTGGTGACTACAGCACCTGGCCGCAAGGGCGCGATGTCACGCAATATCAGGTCGAGGATGACTATGCTTGGCAAAAGGGGCATCATGATCTGAAGTTTGGGGTCAGTTTCCGCCGCAACGACGTAACCGACTATACCCCCGGCGGTTTCGAGGCCACCATCCCGCTCGCCACTTTTGCGACCCAGGCGAGCTTCCTCGCGGGTAGCGCAGATACTTTCCAACAGGCATTCGCCACTCGGCCGACCGAACCGCTAGGCGTCTACACCCTAGGGTTGTACGCTCAAGACCAATGGGCGGTTCGTCGCGACCTCAGGGTTACGCTGTCTCTCCGCGCCGAGCATAATTCGAATCCCATCTGCGTCACCAATTGTTTTGCCCGCCTGGCAGATTCGTTCTCGCTGATTTCGCACGACCCCGCACAGCCTTATAATCAGGCAATTGATTCAGGGTTGCGCACAGCCCTGCCCAATTATTCGGCAGTCGGTTGGGGACCACGCATCGGCTTCGCCTGGCAGCCTTTCGGGAACGGTAAGACGGTGATTCGAGGCGGAGCTGGCATTTTCTACGATGTTTTTCCAGCATCGCTGGCTACGTCGTTTGACACCAATTCCCCTTTGAAGAACACGTTCGTCGTTCCCGGGGGCTACTTGGGACCGACCGTCACCTGTGTTTCTCTGCCGTGCACGCTCCCTGAGACGGCCGCCGTCGGCGCACCAGTGTCGCCCGGAGTGGAGGGGAACCAATCGTCCATTGCATCAACGTCCAACGCTGCGTTTCTAACCGGTTTCAAGTCGGGACTGAACTTGGCTCAGATCACCTCGGTTGCCCCGGCCTTCACTCCGCCAGCCATTGTCAACGCCGCCAACAAAATCAAATACCCCACTTACGACGAGTGGAATCTGGAGATCCAGCGTGCCATAAACAACAAGATGTCGTTCAGCGTGAACTACGTCGGGAATCACGGATCAAACCTCGCAGCATTCAACCCGGGGTTGAATGCCTACTGTGGCGGACCGGCGACTCTCACTGGCACCTGCCTTAACAGCCTTACATCAACGTTCGGGCTCACGACTCCCCTCACGTCATTTGTCGGACTGCCGGCGACGGTGCCTGACGCCCGCTTCAGCACGGTGAATGAAGTTTCGAATCCAGGTGTATCGAACTACAACGGTTTGGTCGTCGCGTTCACTCGAAACATAGCAACCAACTTCCAGGCGCAAGCCTCGTTCACTTGGAGCCATGCACTTGACGACATTTCCAATGGCGGGTTTCTGCCGTTCAATTTCGACACCAACACGAGCATTCTTTCCCCACAGAACCCGTACAACTTCAAACAATACAACTACGGAAACGCCGATTACGATAGTCGCAGACAGTTCAATCTTGTTTATTCCTACCAAACGCCTAAATTTCACGGTTGGAGGGATGCAGTCGGCAATTGGACTGTTTCCGGTGTGCTGTTTTACCGTACCGGCTTGCCCTTTACCGTCATCGACGGGACGGCAACCGGCGTTCTCGGTTCCTACAACTACGGTCCGGCGCTTGGTCTCAGTCTGTTCTCCAACGACTTGGTTGGGCCGCTCACTTGCAGTTCCTCTAATCACTTCAACTACGCCAATCCGACCGCGACCACGCCCTGCATGAGCACAAGTGACTTTACTTCGGCAATTGGGCCGGGAGGTATCGGAACGTTCGGCGCACAGACTCGCAACCAGATCTACGGCCCCGATTACTTCGACACGGATCTGACCCTAATGAAGAATTTCCGGGTACCCCACTGGGAAAGCGCACAATTCCAGGTGGGTGCGCAGGCGTTCAACATTCTCAACCACCCGAATTTCGATCAGCCACAAGGGAACATCCAGAACCCGCAGTTCGGCTACAGTGTCGCGACTGTGGCTACGCCGACCAGCATTTTTGGCTCGTTTCTTGGCGCCAACGCTTCACCGCGTGCGCTGCAGATCCGGGCACAACTAACCTTTTAGCCGCCAGCCGTGCATTGCGCATGCGGCCCGGTCCTCCCCGGGCCGCTTTTTTGTCGGTGCTCATGCAACAAGTGTTGGGCAGCCAACCTACCTTGTCGATTCTTCACCCAGAGTCACCGGGGCACGGACAAACTTTCACATCGGAGGCTTATATCCATTCCGAGTGAGGAATCGCAGGCCGAGAGCGAGGGCACTACATTCTCTGTGACTGCGTGCCTCCACGTGAAGAAACAGGGTAAGCGCGAAGTCTTACTTCCGCTGTCCCGGCAGGTGGGTATTTTTGCGGTCTTTCTTGATCATCCGGCGCTCAGCTTTTCGCTGCGCTTTGGCATACTTTCGGTTGGCTTTGTTCTGCCGCTTCTGCATTTTCTTGGCAGCCCTAAGCTGCGCTTTCTGGCTGGGAACTTTGGCGGCGTAGCTGGGCACGGCCAGACCCGCGGCGAGGATGGCGGGAAGAATCCATGTTCCAATCTTTCTTGTGTTCATGAGTTTGATAATGGTCAGATTCTAAACCTGTTTCAGAATTCCCGTTCGACAAAAGAGTCTTGCGCTTCAAATGACAGCGCCTGGGCAGAGTTCGCATCCCCAAACCGCAATTCGGAAACGAGATGTCGCCCCAGATTCCCAATCTGGGAAACGATCACTTTCTTGATATCCCCCTACCCGATCTATTAGAATCAGCAACTTAGCGCCAAAGACTAAAATAATCTATGGGGCTCAATAACTTACTGGTAAAATACTGAAAGCATGAGAGTTAAGGCTCATTTTGCCGAGCTTGCATGCCGATCCAAGTAAAGGGTCTTTGGCTTTCGGACTCTCAGCCACGCCGCCCCTGGAAGAACGTGCCTGGTCGCGAATCTTGAACGGTTTCTTCTCCGCGGGGCAATAAAAAAAAGGCGCCGAAGATTTTCGGCGCCAGGAGGATCACTCGCGAGATGCGGTCCAGCGAGGGTGAAAAATTTGTTGCCATCCCGAGCAAGCCCTTTTTGCGTGGCGACGGATCGGAGCGAACCACAGCGAAGCGTCGACTTCTAGACGCGGAAATTCGCGCGTCTGGCTCGGTGCTACTTGCTCTCCGCCACCGAAGGGCTGGCCCCGAAGTCGCGGCGGCTGTTTGCGGCGGTGCGTGCGGCACGCGTCGACGGCGCATTCGCCGCAGCCGTCCCATAGCGCTCCAACAGCAGCGGTGTCATCGCATTCTCGGCTTCTTTGACGAAGATCATTTTGTTTTCAGAAGCCATATCGACGCGAACGAAGTCTCCGAGCTTGACCTGCCCCGTCGCAACAAGATTGGCTAATGGAAATACCAGATTGCGTTCGATCGCCCGCTTCAAATGCCGCGCACCATACCGCGGATCGGTGCCCTCCTTCAACAAATATTCTTTGACCGCAGAAGTGCAATTGAACACGAACTGATTCGTGCCCGCTGCCATCAGCACGCGCTGCTGCACCATCCCGAGTTCAATGTCGAGAATCTGTGCGAGATGCTGATCGCGCAGCGTCTTGAAGACCACCGTCTTGTCGATGCGGTTCATGAACTCCGGCGTGAACTTCCGCCGTGCTGCTTCGACAGCGGTGCGCTGGATTTTGTCATCCAGCGAAGCATCAACTTCGACGACCTTCGGCGCGAAGCCGAATCCCCCATCGACCAGGTTCATCATTTCGCCCGCCCCGAGATTCGAGGTCATGATGATGATGCATTGCGACAAATCCACGCGGCGATTATCCCCGAGCGTCAGCGTTGCCTTGTCGAGAATTCCCAGCAGCAGCTGCCAGAGCGAATCGCTGGCTTTCTCGATTTCGTCAAAAAGCAGAATCGAGAGTTTCAGCTTTTCGGTGAACCACTGGTTCAGCGCTTCTTGCGTCAGCAACGGATGCGTTTCGCGATGGCCCAGGTATCCCGGAGGCGATCCGATCAGCTTGGCGATCTCGTGGGAATGCTGGAACTCGGCACAGTCGATCTTGATGCAAGCGCGTGCGTCGCCGAACAGCGCCTCCGCCATAGCCTCGACCACCCGTGTTTTGCCCGACCCGGTCGGTCCCAGAAAGAGCAGATTTCCCACCGGACGACCCGGGGGATTGAGCCCCGCCAGGAACATCTGGTAAATTTCCACCACCTTTTCCACAGCCTGATCCTGGCCCACGATCCGGCGGCGCAGGGCGGTTTCGAATTCTCCTGCGTCATTGCTGCGGCGATTCGGATCGAGGACGGTTGCGAGATTCGTTCTCATGGGATCACTGCCCAGCAGCTTGCCGGACATTTTCCTTTCATTTGGCCGTTTTCTTTGGCTCTTTTCGCTGTATTTCCGAGTTTTGTGGACCCGCCTTCCCCTCTGGCCCCGTTTTCCTGGATTCTGTCACTTCGCCAGGGTTGGCTTCCCATGCGACGACCTGGCGACTCTTGGGAGAGCAAACGTCAGGCCACGCTGTGCTCTTCTTTCATCTTGATCTCAAGGGCATTATTTCCTGTGACTTACGCTTCCCGCTCCGGATTGCTCAGAGGGCTGGCCCGTTGTTGCCAGCGGGCCAGCGGAAAACCTTTTCACCCTCGGGGAAGGAACATGCGCTGTTCCTTAGCCCGAGCCTTGCGTCGGGAGTCCCGAGTTGCGAGTCTTAACTTCCGGTCCTACCAAGATGAGGACCTCGGGGGCCTCCGGCCTTCATGTTTCTCGAGTGAAACCCTGAATCTGCTCTCCCCCACGCCGCCGAATTGGATGCCAAAATCTGAAAATGAGTGACCGGGCACTCGTTCTCCGAGTCGGGCAACTCGCAACCCGCGGATCAGTACTCAAAGGGATCAACCGTGTTTGCCCACACGTAACTGGCGACGCATTCAACCCCACCGTTACTATCGCAATCGGGTAGGTTGCGGAGGAACGCTTGCGCACTTCGTCGGTTCGCATCGTC
>JASHRE010000366.1 GCA_030037515.1 Candidatus Sulfotelmatobacter sp. | reverse complement strand
AACACGCTGCAGATTGACGGCATGGATCAAGCGGAAATCGCGAGCGTTTTTTCTTGGCGAAGACTCCCTTGCGCCACCGTAGAGCATTGGATTCGGGCCCCGAGTTGGGATCTCTTGGTGGCCAGTCACGATGGGTATGGCCGCCTGGAATCTTCGGTAACTCATCGGCGATGGATTATTTCCCTTAAGAACGGTGTGTATCTGATTCGGGACGTCGTCGAAGGTTCTGGCCGGCATCACATCGACCTTGCATGGCATTTGGGGCGGGATCTGCAGTTGGTCGGTGAGCATCTGTTTCGTGTTAAAGGCACGCCGCACACACTGAATTTTCTGCCTGCACTACGCTCTGGCTGGACGGAAAAACTAGATGTCGAGACATGTTTCCCGGCCTATGGCTGCAAGGATCGAATGACTGTATTGAGGTTCCATGCTAATACCGCACCGCCAGCCGAGTTCGCGGTAGTCGTGGTAACATCGGAACACACCGCCAGCAGGCCTGAGTTGTTCGAATGGATTGAGCATCCCGACTCCACCATTTCCGAGTACAGATATAGAAGCGACAGCGTTGAGTATTCCTTCATGTTCAACGAGACCGGCAAAGCGTGGTGCAACAGCTCAGTTGCAACTGATGCGAGATATGTCTGCCACAGGGGCGGACGGGAGAAACCGGAGGAGCTCTTCCTGGGCCACGGAAGCTACGCAAGGATCGGAGAATTAGATCTGACCTGCACTCGCCGAGTTGATTGGGCCGAGTTGAGTCTTCGAGATGACGCTGAGACAGTCGTCTCTCCGGACCCTTCGGCAGTGCTGGGGGACACGACGCCGGCTGCTCGCTGCAGCCGTGGGGTACTCAAGATCAGGTGAAAGAGCGCGATGTGCGGAATTTGCGGAATGTTCTTCACAGATTCGACCCGCCGCGTACAGCGCGATGCGCTCGTCCGCATGGTGCAAAGTATTGTCCATCGGGGTCCCGACGATGAAGGCTTCTTCGTGGAGAAGAATGTCGGACTCGCGATGCGCCGCCTCAGCATCATCGACATTAAGACCGGGCATCAGCCTATATCTAATGAAACTGGGGATGTCTTCATTGTTTTCAACGGGGAAATCTATAACCATGCCCGGTTGAGAGCCGAGCTCGAATCCAAGGGACATCAATATCGCACGCGCAGCGACACTGAGACGATTGTTCATGCGTATGAGGAATATGGGCAGCAATGCGTTTCCAGACTGCACGGCATGTTCGCATTCGTGATCTGGGATCGACGCAAGCGAGTTTTGTTCGCCGCGCGCGATCGGCTTGGCATTAAGCCCTTCTATTACCGCTGGGGTGACAGAGTCCTTCTGTTTGGATCGGAGATCAAAGCCATCTTGGCCTATGCCGTGCCGAGAGAATTCAATCACCATGCACTGGCAGAATATCTTGCGCTCGGTTACATCAGTGGCTCGGAAACCATGTTTGCCGGCGTACATAAGCTACCGCCCGGACACACCTTAGAGCTTCCGGAGGATGGTCAACTCAAACTTGAGCGCTATTGGCATCTTCCGATGGAGGTTGATCACGACCTCCGTCCGGATGCCTATTTCGTTCAGACCTATCGCGAGTTGCTTGAGCGCGCAGTGGCGTCTCATTTGATGAGCGACGTCCCATTGGGCCTATTTCTGAGCGGGGGACTGGATTCTAGTGCGGTGGCTGCACTGGCGACGAAAATCCGTGGTTCTCAAATCAAAACGTTTGCCGTCGGCTATGGCACCGGAGATTCCCCCGATGCGTCCTGCAGCGAGTTGAACTATGCCCGGCAAGTGGCAAGCCACATCGGATCGGATCACTATGAAGTCCGTTTGAGCCGCGAGGAATTCTTCGAACGTCTGCCTAAGCTAATCTGGCATGAGGACGAACCGATCGTCTGGCCCTCGAGTGTGGCATTGTTCTTCGTCGCCCAACTGGCTCGTGAACATGTGACAGTCGTACTCACGGGTGAGGGAAGTGACGAGACCCTTGCTGGTTACACCCGATATGCATGGACTTTGCTGAACGCTCGGATGGACACACTGTACCGTTCTGTGACGACGTCTGGAGTTCGAAACTCGGTGCGCAAGCTGGTCGAACACAGTCCCCTTGGATCATCTTTGTACCGTAAGCTTCAGCACACGTTTGTATTGCGCAACGGAAATTCTTGGCCTTCGATCTACTGGGATAACTTTTTCTCGGCTTTCTCAGCCTCAGAGCAAGCGGAATTGCTGACCCCGAGCGCATTGTCAAGAGCTGGAGATGCCTACCAGAGCTCGATGGACGCCTGGCAGGGATCGCGGGGCGATTTACTCCACAGAATGTTGCGGACGGACATCAATACTTATCTCGTCGAGTTGCTGATGAAGCAGGATCAGATGAGCATGGCCGCATCGATCGAAAGCCGGGTCCCGTTTCTGGACCACGAACTCGTGGAATTTGCGATCAAGATTCCGACGTCATATTCCGTTCGCGGCTTGGCGGGCAAGTTCATTCTGAAGCGAGCGATGGAAGATCTGCTTCCACGTTCTGTCATCTATCGCACGAAAATGGGATTTCCTACACCGTGGGAGCATTGGCTCGCGGGACCGCAATTGGACGCCATAGAACGCATGTTACTCGCGCCGCGCAGCATGGATCGGGGATTATTCCGACCGCAAAGTGTACAGCGAATCTTTGCAGAGCAGCGCAACCGCACGCGAGATCATAGCAACCAAATTTGGCGTCTCCTAAATCTCGAGGTCTGGCACCGCATTTTCCTCGATGGCGAGGCGGCGGGCAAGGTTTCGCTACGACTCCTAGGGCGGCCGGACAGTTCTTTTCCCGAGCACGGCTAGAGCGACCCGTCAGCTACGGTCAGCGAGATCAGGAGCAGATCCCTTTAGATAGTCCGGATTTTTCACAGGAAGTCCATTTGTGCGTCATCAGTCCGTCGAAGATGAGCATTAGCATTCCGTGACTCAGTTAGGGGGACACATGCTCCCTCTGAGCAGAGCTGTGCTGTTTTGTGTAGCCTTACCGAGCCTGCGAACCTCGCACTCGAAACGTCAGTTGAATTCTGGACCGGCAGAGAGATGCGTGGGGAGAATCTGAATGGCAACGACGCCGTCCAGGCGCGAGTCATGCGCTTGATACACCTCGCCCGTCCCGCCGGAGCCGAGTGGGGACTGAATTTCGTAGGGCCGGTGTTTTGTGCCTGAAGGCAGGGCCATTC